>WFYB01000137.1 GCA_015490315.1 Sulfurovum sp.
CTGAAATCATAACGTTCATGCCGATCAATCTCCACACCCATCTTTTTCAGATAGGCTTCAAATTCAAATGGATGTGCCTCACGGTTTTTGATATAGTTGAAAGGGATATTGACCGCTCCGGGGATGGTACGGTAGTTGTACCACTCCTCTTTGCGTGCATCGATCAGCATCATTTTCGGATCACTCTGCATCCGTTTGATAAACGCCAGCGTCTCAAGCTCACCTACGGTTCGTACATCTTCATGGATAGTGATAGGCAGAAGTTTACCTGAGGTATGCAGATAACTGGAGACACAGTTTTGCGGGACTTTGGGGTTGGCATAGTTGCCTGTCCAGAGCATCTCATTGGTGATGGGCACCTTTTTACCTTCAGGCGGTATATCGCGCTTGACGCTGAAGGTTTTGCTCCGTTTGTTACTGAAGGTGTGCTTGACGGGGATCCCCGCATATTCGAAGCTTATCTCTTTCGCCTGCAAGAGCAGGGCAGATCCGACAAGCAGCAGAAAAACAACTCTATACATCGATACTCCTTTCGGGAAGTTTTACCCAAATCTCATAGTATCTATATCATAGCATAATAGTATTACCCGAGAACGCTTTATTTGTTGACCGCGATCTTATAGGTCGGATCATCCTCTTCATAGGTACAAAAAGGACCGGCGATCTTGAGGGTCTTTTTGCAATCCTCAGAGAGGTGTCTGAGGGTGAGCTTCTTGCCCGCTTTTTTGTACTTCTCTGTCAGTGCGTCGATCGCCTCGGCACCGGAGCTGTCCATCACTCTGGCGTTTTTGAAGTCGATGACCACCTCTTGGGGATCATTGGCGACATCGAACGTTTCGTTGAAAGAGGTGACTGACCCGAAAAAGAGAGGGCCTTCGAGCTCATAGATCTTCTTGCCGTTTTCATTGTGTGTACGTGAAAAGATCTTGGCATGCTTCCATGCAAAGACCAGCGCTGAGATGATGATTCCCGCGATGACCGCAATGGCTAGATCTTCGAAGATGGTGATGATGGTCACGACGATAAGCACAAAGGCATCCGAGCGAGGCATATGCTTGATACGCTTGAGGGAAGAGAACTCAAAAGTACCGATACTCACCATAAACATGATCCCCACCAGCACCGCGATAGGGATCGCAGAAATCACATCTGAGAAGCTCACCACAAGGGTGATGAGCAAAATTGCGGCGGTAAACGAAGAGAGTCGTCCCAGGCCGCCGGAGGTGAAGTTGATCACCGACTGCCCGATCATCGCACAGCCTGCCATCCCGCCAAAGAGTCCTGAGAGGGTATTGCCCACACCCAGTGCGACACACTCCTGATTGCCCGAGCCGCGCTTGCCGCCCATCTCATCGAGTACAGAGAGGGTCAGCAGCGACTCTATCAGTCCCACCAGTGCCACGATCACTGCCGTACCGAAGATCACAACCAGTGACTCCCAGCTTGTCAGCAGCTCCCAGTGGGGCATGACGAAATGGGGGAGCGAGACATGGGAAAGATCGGCGAGATCCCCGACAGTTTTGGTATCGATATGGAAGAAGTGTACGATAAGCGTGATCGTGACGATCGCGACAAGACCCGCAGGTACGGCCTTGCTGATCTTGGGCAGGAACTGCATGATCGCCATCGTTACGATGATGATGATATACATCACAACGTTCTCCTGCATGCTTGCCTTGATGATCTCGATCCATGAGTCATACTGATCCATGTTGCTTGGTGCGAGGAAAGGCAGCTGTGCGAGAGCGATGACGATCGCCAGACCGTTGACGAAGCCAAAGAGTGCAGGCTGAGGGACAAGACGGATAAACTTCCCCATCTTCAAAAGCCCTATAAGTATCTGTATCAACCCTGCGATGATGGAGATGATAAGGATGTAGTTGAGCACCATAAAGCTGAGTGCTTCGGTATCGAGCTGCGGATAGTGCTGCTTGACCCAGAGCCCCACACTCACGAAGACCACAGCGACCGAGCCCGTCGCACCGGAGATCATCCCGGGCTTGCCGCCCATGAGTGCTGTGATCAGCCCGATAATAAAGGCAGCGTAGAGCCCCACCACAGGAGAGACCCCCGCGATAAAAGAGAAGGCGATTGCCTCAGGCACCAGTGCCACAGCGACCAGCGCACCGGAGAGGATGTCGTTTTTGATATTTTGTTTGGAGTAGTTCTGTATATTGAACAAGGTTGTATCCTTAGGTTAGCTAAATAATGCGTGGCATTTTACCATAAA
>WFYB01000138.1 GCA_015490315.1 Sulfurovum sp.
ACTATATCTATGTGCAGCGCATGGAGTACAATTTGATGTTAGAAGATGCACGCGGTAGAAATTATTACTTTGAGATAGCGGTGGCTTCAGGAATCTTTCTAATTGGTTTACTGCTACTGCTTTATCTTGCTGTACTGAAAAAACTCTATCCCCTCAAGCGGCTGCATCGTCAGATCCAACGCTTTGCCAAAGGGGATATGCAGACGCGTATCAGCTACAAATATGATGATGAGATCGGCAAGATCGCCAAGAGTTTTGATGATGCGATCGTGCATATCAATCAACTGAGTGCTTCAAAAAACCTCTTCATGCGCAACCTGATGCATGAACTCAAAACCCCCATTACCAAAGGGCGTATCGTGGTGGAGATGATGGAGGATGAGAGTACGAAAAAGGTGCTGGTGCGTGCCTTTGAACGGATGAACGAACTGATCTCTGAACTTGCAGAGCTTGAACGTGTCACGACGCAGAGTTTTGAGCCCAATTTTGAGTATGTTATGCTGGGCGAGATCATCGAGCAGAGCAAGGAACTGTTGATGAGTACAAGCAGCTGTATCAAGACAGAGATCAGAGATATGGCACTGACAACAGACAAAAACCTGATGGCACTGGTATTGAAAAACCTGATCGACAACGGGATAAAATACGGTGAGGATAAGTGTATTCTCCTGCGTACAAACGGTAACAGAATCGAGGTTGTCTCACGCGGCAGTGCACTGGAGCATCCGCTGACGTACTATACAGAGCCGTTCTCTCAGGCGGAAAAACGCAGTTCCGGGTTTGGTCTGGGACTCTATATCGTCCACAGTATCCTACAAAAACTGGGATATCGTCTCGAATATCGGCATGAAGAGGGGAAAAATATCTTTGCGCTGATACCGGAGAAGTAGGTTTAAGGTTTAAGGTTTAAGGTTTAAGGTTTAAGGTTTAAGGTTTAAGGTTTAAGGTTTAAGGTTTAAGGTTTAAGGTTTAATAGAGCATAAGTAAATATTATACTTAGCCCTTAGCCCTTAGCCCTCAATCCTCTTTCAATGCTTCCGCGATCAGTTCCAGTGGATTTTTGAAGATCGTCTCCACATCAGCGTTGTTCATCGCTTCACTGAGTTGGACACGGCACGCAGAACACTCGGCACTGACATAGTGGGCTTTGGTCTCTTTGATCATTGCCGCTTTGGGTTTGCCTGCTGCTTCGGCAAGATGGAATTTCTCTGTCTGCATCGTCACACCGCCAAAACCGCAGCATCGGTTTGGATCGCTCATCTCTACCATCGGGTAGTTGGGGCTTAGCAGGTTTCGGGGTTCTTGCCAGATGCCCTGAACCTTTCGGGCGTGGCATGGGTCATGGTATGTGACCATCTCATCGAACTTTTTGCCTTTTTGTTCCAGAAGTGTTTTGAGATCGGTATTGTCATGTAGCCAGGCGGTTGCCATGTGGATCTTCTCACTCACTTTTTTTGCCCGAGCTTCCCACTCAGGCATATCGTGGTTGGCAAAAAAGACTTGCCAGTCATGTTTGACCATCGCTGAGCAGGTCGCTTCGGGGATCAGCATCGCATCGTACTCATCCATAAAGCTCTCAAAGTATTCAATGTTCTTTTTGGTCATATACTCGATCGAACCCACATCGCCGGTGAAGTAGGCAGGTGCCCCGCAGCAGAGCTGCTTTTTGGGGATAAAGACTTCGATATTGAGCTTCTCAAGGATCTCAACAAGGCTGTCACCGATACCGCCGTAGTTGTAGTTGGCAAGGCATCCGATGAAGATGGCAACTCTTTGTTTCTTCTCCTCTGGTTTGGGGGCAGGAAGGTGCTCTGGATATTTGTTGAGGAAGCTGGTCTTCATCATCGAGGGGATGAGTCTGCCTTTTTTCATCATCGGCAGTGAGAAGCGTGCACGTAGTCCACGCCCCTTCTCATCTTCGGCAAGTGCACAGGTCTTGAACATAAAGCCGAACTTCATCACAAAATCCATAATCTTTCGGTGTCGAAGCAGGAAGAAAAAGCCCCGTTTGAACCATGCGATACCATACTTGTCTGCAATGTCGGCACGCACCTCTTCGATGACCATATCGGTTGCCAGTGAGTTGGGACAGACATCGACACAGTTGGTACACAAAAAACAGCTCTCAAAGATATCTTTGGCATTTTTATCCAGCGGCAGATGCCCCTTTTGGTAAGCACCCAGCAGGTCGATAAATCCACGTGGAGAGGTGGTCTCGTCGGGATTGACCTGATGTATGGTACATACGGGGATACACTTCCCGCATTTGATGCAGGCATCGCTGGTTTCGGAAAAATTGAAGATCTCTTCTGCTTTTTTACTCATATTTCCTCTTCGTTGCTATATTTATCGGTGCTGTAAGGGTACAGCACCCTACGGGTTGTATGCTCGTGTAGGGTGTTGTGCCCTCACAACACCAAAAAGCGTTAAACGGTTTTCGAAAAACTCTTTTTATTCCCTGCATACTGATGCATATAGGCATCAAACGGCATGGCGATGTTGCGGATCAGTAGTGTGCCTGTGGGGCTGACTGTGATCCTCTCAGCGTTGATCTCGACAAGGTCGGCATCCACAAACTCCTGCAGTGCGTCAAGCGCATCGGCAAAGTATGCTTTGAAGTCGATGCCGTGCTCCTGTTCGACACGGCGGATATCGATGGAGAAGTTCGCCATCAGCTCCATGATGACCGCCTTGCGAAGGTAGTCATCCTCGCTGAGCATGACCCCTCTCTCAAAAGGGAGTCTGCCTTCATCAAGTGCATCTTCATACGCTTTCATATCTTTGGTATTTTGCGCATAGTATCGGCTTCCTTCACCGATGCTGGTTAGCCCAATGCCGACCAGATTGGCACCGCCTTTGGTGGTATAGCCCTGAAAATTGCGGTGCAGTTCACCTTTGGCAATCGCTGCGAAGAGTTCATCTTCGGGTTTGGCAAAATGATCCATCCCTACCATCTTATACCCATGTCCTTCAAAAAAGTCAATAGTATAGCGGAAGATCTTGAGCTTCTCTTCAGGGCTTGGAAGGGTCGTCTCATCAAATTTGCGCATTGTTTTCATCAGCCATGGTACATGGGCATAGTTAAATACGGCAAAGCGATCGGGATCGAGTGTGATGACCCCCTCAAGGGTCTTTTTGAAACTCTCCAGGTTTTGATAGGGCAGTCCGTAGATCAGGTCGGTATTGATAGAGTTGATGCCGTATTTTCTGGCGAGATCGACGGCTGCTTTGGTGAGTTCAAGCGGCTGGATACGGTGGATCTCTTTTTGTACCTGCGCATCGAGATCCTGCACCCCAAAGCTGATACGGTTGAAGCCGTGTTTGGCGAAGACCTTCATCTGATCTTCATTGAAAAAGCGCGGATCGATCTCACAGCTAATCTCCGCATCCTCGCTCCAGTTGGGAAACTTGGATTTGATGTAGCTGACGATCTCATCAAGTTCAAACGCCTTGTAGTAGGTCGGTGTCCCCCCTCCAAAGTGAAACTGGATCACTTCACGGTTGGTATCGATATGGTTGGCTAAGATATCGATCTCTTTTTTGAGATACTCGATATATTGACTTAGCTTCTCCTCTTTGGAGGTAAAGACCACGTTACATCCGCAGAAATAGCAGGCACTTCGGCAAAAAGGCAGATGGACATAGAGAGAGAGCTTCTCTTTACCCGACTCCAGAAAGCGGAGATAGTCATCATATCTGAAATCATCACTAAACTCCAGAGCAGTAGGGTAGGAGGTATACCGGGGACCAGGCTTGGAGTATTTGCTGAATTTTTCAAAATCGATGGTGCTCATGGTTTTCCTTCGGAAAAAATGAGGAATGAGGAATGAGGAATGAGGAGTGAAGGTATGCTTTACTGCCGTAAAGCTACTTTGCATCTAACTCATTAAACTCATAACCACTCCACAACAATATAAAATAAAAGCATTGCCACGCAATGCAAACCAAAATCCTAATTCCTAATTCCTAATTCCTCACTCCGGTGCTGATCAAGCCACACCATGATCCCCTTCTGCGCATGCAGACGGTTTTCTGCTTCAGTGAAGATGACATCGGCGTATTTTTCAAAGGTCTCTTCACTCACTTCATAGCCTCGATACGCAGGCAGGCAGTGCAGGAAGATCGCATCTGGTTTGGCGTGTGCCATCATCGCTTCATCTACCATGTAGCCTTCAAAGGCTTTGAGGCGGATCTCTTTTTCATCCTCTTGACCCATGCTGACCCATGTGTCTGTGGTGACCACATCACACCCTTTGACCGCTTCAACAGGGTCGTTTCCAAAGATCAGTGTAGCACCGCTCTCTTTGGCAAAAGCTTGGGCTCGGGAGACAACTTCCGGGTCACACTCATATCCTTTGGGAGTAGCGATGCGCAGCTCAAAACCGAGTTTGCTTGCGAGCATCAGCCAGGAGTGTGCCATATTGTTACCGTCACCGACATAGGCACAGACAGGGTTGTCCGCTTTGCCAAACTCCATCATGGTCAGATAGTCCGTCATCAGCTGTACAGGAT
>WFYB01000139.1 GCA_015490315.1 Sulfurovum sp.
ACTCTATGACAAGGTGATGCAAAATATGGATCACCTCCCCAAAGGGACGATGCCGCCGCTGGTCAAACCCTTTGATATCGATATCGACATCCCTATCCTGACTGCCGCCTTTTACCGTCTGCCGGGCACAAAGATGAATGTGGTAGAACTCTACAAGACGATCCGTGAACTGCAAACCGAGATCAACGCATTGGAAAATGTCTCCAAAACCACACTCAAGGGGGTCAAGCGTCCACAGTATAACGTCTTGATCGACCTTCACAAGCTCTCTGCCTACCATATATCACTCGGACAGGTCGCGCAGGCGATCAAAGCGATCTCGACCAATGCGCCGCTGATCGATACGGAGAACGGGCAGAAAAAACTGATCGTTTTCGGGGTAGAGAATGCGATTGATACGATCGAAGACCTGAAGGATCTGATCATCGCCTCTTATATGGGTTCGCCTATCTATCTCAAAAATATCGCCGATGTGGAGTACAGCTACGATATCCAAAACTATCAGGATGCGCTCATCAGCTATCAGGAGGGGATGGAGAAGGAACCTGAGATCATACGCTACAACGAACACCGAAAAGTAGAAGGAGAAGAGAATCTGAGTAAGGAAGTTAAGTTCCGTCCGCTTGATTCACAAATCACAATGACTGTCTCCAAGCTCAAAGGAACCAATGCCGTCACGATCGCCAAAGAGGCGATAGAGAAGATCGAAGCGTCCAAAGAAGCACTCAATAAGGCAGGCGTAGGGTTTGTCATCACACGTAACTACGGTGAGCGTGCCAATGAGGCAGTCAATGAGCTGGTACACCATCTGGAGATCACGATCTTTATCATTATGTTGATATTGATACCCTTCCTTGGCTGGCGTGAATCGATGGTGGTGACCGTTGCCGTGCCTATGATCCTGGCGACGACGCTTTTTATCGCGCAGTTGACCGATCAGACGATCAACCGTATTACGCTCTTTGCCTTTCTGCTCTCATTGGGACTCATCGTGGATGATGCGATCATCGTGATCGAAAATATCCATCGACGCCTCCACCTCGATATTGACAAGAAGAGTGTCGATGAGATCATTATCCAGGCGACAGACGAGATCGGTCCCTCGACCAATATCGCGACCATTGCGATCATTTTGACGATGGTGCCTATGGGTTTTGTCGGAGGTATGATGGGGCAGTTCATGAAGCCGATCCCTCAAAATGTGCCGGTGGGGTTGGCGGTATCACTCTTTGTGGCGTATGTTTTTGCCCCTTATCTTGCCAAAAAATGGCTCAATTTCCGCAAGATCAAAGCCGAGGTGATGGCGCATAAGCATGCACATGAAAAAGAGGATGGCAAAGAGCATGCAAGCGAAGAAGATGCAAGTGATGAAAATGTAACTAAGGAGCAGCCACATGGGTAAGTTCGAGCGTTTTCTTCTCTCTATTTTGCAAAGCCGCAAAAAAAAGTGGATCGTGATAGCTTTGGTGCTGCTCTCCCTGATGGGAGCGGTGGCGATGATACCGACCAAGCTGGTCTTGGCAAAGATGCTGCCGGGCAAAAGTGCCAATACCTTCAGCATCTACATCGATACACCCACGGGCTCTTCGATCCATGAGACACGTGATGTAGCGCAGTGTGTGGTGGCACAGCTGCAGCAGGAGCCGGAGGTGACCGATATGGAGGTCTTCCTCGGACAGGGTGCGCCGCTCGATTATGCAGGACTGGTGAAGGGGAGTGCTTTCAAGCGTTTTCAAAATCAGGCAGAGATCGTCGTCAATCTAACAGACAAAAACCATCGTGACGAACCCTCCTATATGATGGTGCATCGCATCCGTCCGACGATACAAAAAGCGTGCGAGCCTATCAAACCGGGTACCTCTATCAAGTTTATCGAGATGCCTTCGGGTCCTCCTACGCTTGCCACGATTGTGATAGAGCTCTACAGCAAGTCTGATAAACAGCTGCGGCATATGGCAGGGCGTGTTGCCAAGATACTCAAGGAGACCGAGGGACTTGTCGATGTCGATGTGATGCTCGATGAGATTTACCCGACCTACATGCTCAGCCCCAATAAAGAGAAGATCATTCAAAGCGGTCTAGGGGTAGATCAGGTCAATCAGATCATCTATCTTGCGTTCAAAGGGATGCCTGTCGCGGTCAAAAACACCAAAAATCAGCAGGATCAGATACCGATCTTCGTGCGTCTCGATGAACATTCACGCAAGATACAAGGAGAGAGTAAGGAGGCGCTGCACAGCAAGCTCTCTACACTGCGCCTGATGAACAGGCGGGGGATGATGGTGCCGCTTGTGGAGGTGGTCGATATCAAAGAGATGCCGTCATCTCCTACGATCTTCCGTAAAAACCTCAAAAATATGGCGATCATCACAGCTGAGTGTGATATGGTATCGCAGCTCTATCCGCTCCTTGAAGCAAGAGACAAAATGCTCAAAGCGCTTCAGGATGAGTACAATGTCACCAAAGACCTCGGTATCTCCACCTATATGTTCGATCTGCATGCCAAAGACAAAAAGACAGCAGAGAAAGTCTTGATCCGATGGGATGGCGAGATGAAAGTGTCACTCGATACTTTCCGAGATCTCGGCGGGGCGTTTATCGCAGCACTGATACTGATGTTCTTGCTAATGGTGGTTTATTACAAATCATTTGCCCTTAGCGGTATCGTACTTGCGGGAAGTTTTCTCTCTATTATCGGGGTGATCTTTGGTCACTGGATCACTGACAAGATCTTTTTG
>WFYB01000140.1 GCA_015490315.1 Sulfurovum sp.
CATAGGCTCTCTTACATCTACCAACAGGAAATCTACTTTGCCCTCTTCTCTTGCTTTGAGAAGCTCCTCAAGTTCCTGAGAACTGATATTGCTCTTATCTATCATTGCTTGCATATGATATTCTCCATTGTTTTTCGAGATTTTTTACGCCAATGACGTAAAATTGTTGCATAATTATAGTCAATGATTATTATAACCTGCTGTAAAGAGAAAAATTACGCCTCTTTCGATCCGCAATGCTCTTCATAATACTCCGGTGAACAGAAAAGCTGACAGTGGCAGATACCGTCTTCCGGAATCTCTTTTTCGATCGCCGGTTTACATGGACAGATACGGTCGTCGGAACTCTTGAATTTTCCCTCTTTTTCAGGATCTGGCTCGACCATAAAACAGGGGCAGAATCGCTTGCCGTAAAGTACTTTGTGTCTTGCAAGCCCGAGGATCACCCCTTCGTTAACATCTTCATTGCAGCTAAGTACCCATCCTTTGGATTCACATACTTTTTGCACAAACTTCTCTGTCTTTTCCAACTCTTCTTTGAATTCTGGGGAATTCATATCCAATTGAGGCATCATATTTTCTTTCCTTTTGTCTGTTTAGATAATAATTTATATCCGTAGTTATATCTTAAACTAAATTAATATATAATAAGAAAATTCACAATAACCCACAAACAGGTACCCAAATATGCAAATTGACAACACACTTTTAGAGAAACTGGAGAAACTATCCCATCTTCGTATAGACCCTGCCAAAAAAGAAGAGGTGATGACACAGCTCAGCGGTATCCTGTCCTATATAGAGAATCTTCAGGAGCTTGATACAGAGCATCTGAGTGCTGCCTTTTCGATGCTTGAGGGAGGTACACCCCTAAGAGAGGATATCCCCTGCCAGAATCCAGAGATCCCCAAAGAGATACTTGCACATGCTCCCGAAGCGAGAGATGATTTCTTCATTGTTCCCGCGATCATCGAATAGAGGATGGGCATGATCAAGGTCTACGGTATCAAAAACTGTGACAGCGTCCGCAAAGCGGTCAAGTTTCTCAAGTCGCACGATATTCCTTACGAATTTGTCGATTTCCGAGCAACGCCTGTTGATCTTCAGACCATCGAACGCTGGCTTCGCTATACTGACATCAAGAAGCTTTTCAATACCCGCGGCACTACCTACCGTACACTGGGTCTCAAGGAGATGGATCTCGATGATGAGGCAAAAAAAATGTGGCTTGCCAAAGAGAATATGCTGATCAAGCGTCCCGTCATAGAGCTTGATAATGATATACTCGTCGGGTACGATGAAACCCTCTATAAAGAAAAACTACTCTAAAAGGAACACTATGGCTGCTTTTGATATCAAAAAACTTTTACAAAGTGTCGTGACACACGGCGCATCGGATCTCCACCTCGTCAGCAGGACGGAACCGCAGATCAGACTCGATGGGGCGCTCAAACCTGTCAACCTTCCCAAACTTACCGGAGACGATATCGAAGAGATGTGCTACTCTCTGATCACAGAGAAGCAGAAACAGCACTTTGAAGAGCACAGTGAACTCGACTTCGCACTTCTGCTTCCGGGGATAGGAAGATTTAGGGCGAACTACTACAAAACGCTCGGTGAAATGGCAGCGGCATTCAGGATCATTCCGATAGAGGTCCCTTCTCTTGACGATCTCGGCGCACCCGATGTTTTCAAAAAACTGATCAAAAGAGAAAAAGGGCTGATCCTGGTGACCGGGCCTACCGGGTCAGGTAAGTCGACCACACTGGCGGCACTGCTCAATGAGATCAATGAAAATGAACAGAAACATATCGTCACCGTCGAAGACCCTGTGGAATTTATCCATCAGAATAAAAAAGCGGTCTTTTCGCACCGTGGTGTGGGTGAAGATACCAAAAGCTTTGCGACCGCACTCAAATATGCCATGCGTCAGGATCCCGATATCATCCTGATCGGGGAGATGAGGGACAAAGAGACGATCGAAGCGGCTCTCACCGCAGCGGAAACAGGTCACCTGGTATTTGGTACCCTTCACACCTCTTCGGCACCCGGTACGATCAACCGTATCATCGATGTCTTTACCGGAGATGAACAGCCTCAGATTCGTGCGATGATCTCCACGTCACTGGTTGCCGTCATCGCACAGGCACTCCTGCCAAAACTTGGCGGGGGACGTGTCGCCGCCCATGAGATCCTCATCACCAACCATGCGATCTCCAACCTTATCCGTGAGGACAAGGTTCACCAGATCTATTCACAGATGCAGCTTGGACAGGAGGGCTCTGGCATGCAAACTCAGACTCAGGCACTGATGAAGTTCCTCAGGGACGGTAAGATCTCACGTGAGACCGCGCTGCAGTACGCCAACAAACCGGAAGAGCTTGCAAAAGCCACAATACGCTAAGAAAATATCGATACAATTACAAAAAAATTAGAGAAGAGAGAAAAAGAGATGGAAGGTTTTTCAATGATGGATTTCAACTACTTCGATGTCACCATCGCAGCGATCGTTCTGATACTGGGGATCAAAGGCTTCGTCAACGGATTTGTCAAAGAGGTTTTTGGACTCATCGGACTGGTCGCCGGTGTCTATTTCGCTTCCCGTCTCTCTGACACAGCGGCAGAATTTATCGACAGCAACTTCCTGCATCTTGAAAACAGTGCGCTGCTCAAGCTGCTCGGTTTTCTCGCGATTTTGGCGATGATCTGGCTGGGTGCCACCATACTCGGTGCCATCTTCTCCAAACTCTCAGACAGCAACCCCGGTCTGCTAAGCCGCTTTCTCGGTTTTCTCTCCGGTGCGGCAAAATACTTCATCATCTTTGCACTGATCGTGACCGCACTCTCCAACGTCCAGCTTGCCAAAGACAAACTGCAGAAATATGTCCATGACAGTGTGCTCTACCCCTATCTGGTCAAAACCGGATCTCTCCTCATCCATTTGGAGAGTCCCAAATCTGCCGTCCCTGCCAAAACAGCAGATAGCAATGAGACAAACGCAGAGACTTCCGGCAACGACCTCAACAAGAGTGACAGTAATCAAAGCAGCACCATAGAAGGTACACAATGATCAGTTATCCTCTGCTTCTCGAACAGTTCAAAAAACTCTTGAAAGACAATACCCTCAAGTTTACCAAACAAAGAGAGCTCATTTTGAAGTTCCTTTACGAGAATGGAGGGCACTATACACCCGAGGAGATCTATACCCTGCTCAAGCAGGACTACCCCGATGTCAAAGTAGGCATCGCCACCGTCTACCGTACGCTCTCACTGCTTGAAGAGTCCGGTATCGCCAGCTCTATCTCATTTGGGGTGCAAGGCAAGAAATACGAGCTGGGACTCAAGAAACACCATGACCACCTCATCTGCTCGGCATGCGGTGAGATCATTGAGTTTTTTGATGAGACGATCGAAGAGAGACAGGAAGAGATCGCCAAAAAGTTCAATTTTAAAATGACCGATCACACCATGAAGATTATCGGACTTTGCGAAAAGTGCCAATAACCCATACAACACCCAAGACAACACATACAGGAGAAACCTTGATATTTGACAACCAGTATATTCAGGAACGTATCAAAAAAGCAGAAAAACTCAGAGAGGAGGGGATCACCCCCTACCCTGCCAACATTACCAAAGGGATGCCCTCTTCGGAGTTTTTTGAACACTTTGCCTATGTCAAAGAGCTCGATGCCGATGAGAAAAAGGATGAGAATCAGACCGTCACGCTTACCGGACGTATCAAATTCATCCGTATTATGGGAAAAGCCGCATTTGCCAAGATAGAGGACAACGATGGTCTTGTACAGATCTACTACAACCGTGACGATCTGCCGGAAGGCTACTACAACAATATTGCCAAGAAGCTCTTCGAAGTCGGTGACATTATTGAGGCGACCGGCTATCCCTTCGTCACACAGACTGGTGAGCTGACGCTACACTGTAAAGATATCAAGATCGTCTCCAAAGCGATCATACCGCTTCCGGAGAAATTCCACGGACTGACCGATCAGGAGATCCGCTACCGCCAGCGCTACCTGGATATGATCATGAACCCGGAGGTCAAAGAGACCTTTGTGATGCGTTCAAAGATCGTCTCACTCATTCGCCGCTTTTTTGAAGACCACGGTTTCCTTGAAGTCGAGACACCGATGATGCACCCTATCCCCGGCGGTGCCAATGCCAAGCCTTTTGTCACCCACCATAATGCACTCGGTGTTGACCGATACCTGCGTATCGCCCCTGAGCTCTACCTCAAGCGTCTGACTGTCGGCGGTATGGAGGCGGTCTTTGAGATCAACCGAAATTTCCGTAACGAGGGGATGGATCAGACACACAACCCGGAGTTTACCTCCATTGAGTTCTACTGGGCGTACCACAACTACCATGATCTGATGAAACTGACAGAGGATCTCTTCGACTACATCTTTGCCGAGCTGCAGCTGCCCAAAACACTCACCTATGGTGAGATGGAGATCGACTTTAGCACTCCGTTTGCCAAAGTACCGTTCGTTGAGGCACTGACCACCATCGGCGGTGTACCGGCTGACGTTGCCACTGATCGTGAAAAAGGACTTGCCTATCTCAAAGAGCACGGTGTCGAAGTCAATGAGAACCTCACACTCGGCTACGTGCAAGCAGAGCTCTTTGATGAGTTTGTCGAAGGTAAGCTGATCAACCCGACCTTCATTACCGACTACCCTATCGACATCTCACCGCTTTCAAGAAGAAGTGACGAGAACCCTGAGATCGCCGAGCGTTTCGAGCTCTTTATGGCAGGCAAAGAGATTGCTAACGGATTTAACGAGCTCAACGACCCTATCGACCAGTTCGAGCGTTTCAAAGCGCAGGCAGAGGCAAAAGAGGCTACAGGCGATGAAGAGGCGATGCATATGGATCTCGACTTTGTGCGTGCACTCGGACACGGTATGACACCCACAGCCGGAGAGGGTATCGGTATCGACCGTCTGGTGATGATGCTGACCAACAACCACTCCATCCGTGATGTGATCCTCTTTCCTGCTATGAAACCCGAAGCGGCACTCGAAGAGAGACCCAAAAACGCCTGCAAAAAGTGCGGCAACACCAATGAAGAGGAGCTCAAGCCCGCCAAAAAAGGCAAAGGCTTCTTCTGTATCGATGCGGCAGCGTGTAAAAAGCGAGAGCAAACCCAAAACTCGAAATAGAAAACTTGCAGTCGGTACAACGCTCGTATGTAGGGGGTATGTGTAAAATTTGAGTCGCACCCGTAGGTTCGGCGATGATTTTACACGAAGCCCATGCATACGATGGTTGTGCCGACTGCAAGTTTTCTATTTCGAGTTTTGGGTTTGCTCTCGCTTTTTACACGCTGCCGCATCGATAC
>WFYB01000141.1 GCA_015490315.1 Sulfurovum sp.
GAGGAGAGACCTTTGCCCTGTTTGACATCCCTGAAGCGCCGCTTTGCCATCTATTTGAGCCCCTGCGACATGGTCATGATCGGCAGCATCATCGCTGCGATGATGATCCCTACAAACCCGCCGATAAGCAGCATCATCAGAGGGTTGAGGAGCGCAAGCAGTATCTTGATGCGCTCATCGTTCTCTTCTGCGTAGAGTCTGGAGATATTGCCGAGGATCTCTGCGACTTCACTCGACTCCTCACCAAGAGCGAGCGACTGGGTGAAGTTGCGCTTGAGCTTGGCACCTTTGGTCATATACAGAGCGTTGGAGAGTTTGTTCCCTTCCTGTACTTTGATGGAGGCTTTGTCAAAGAGATCTTTGAGTGCTGCGTTGCTAAAGGTCGCTTTGGAGAGCTCGACCGCCGGCGCATAGGCGACCCCGGAGTCGAGCATCAGCGAGAGGATATAGCTAAATCGTCCAAGCTCATGGTTCTGGATGAGGTTGCCCGTGATGGGGATACGCAGCAGCCAGCTGTCTATCGTGCGTCTAAAGGGCATCCATCTACTGTAGAGCAGCTTGAAGAGCAGTACAGTAGAGACCATGGTGACAAGGATAGCGATATAGTGTGCCTTGAGAAAGTCACTGAGAGCAAGTACGATCTGGGTGATCCTGGGCAGTGCCTGTCCGGTATCCTCGAAGATCTGTGTGATCTGCGGTACGACTACAGTCAGCAGAAAGCCGATGATCCCGATCGCTACGACAAAGATCGTCGCCGGGTAGATCATCGCCCCTTTGACCTGCTTTTTGACTTTGTTTTGCGCCGAAAAAAACTCCGCCATATTGGTCAGTACTTCGACCATTTTGCCGCCCTCTCCGGCGACTTTGAGACTCTGCAGATAGAAGTCTGGCAGGGCATAGACCTTTTGGGATTTGAGTGCATGGTAGAGGGATTTGCCTTCATCGATCATCGTCTTGACGGAGTTGAGGAAAGAGACGAAGCGCTTCTCTCCTTCGTGTTGGTTCTCCATCAGTTTGATCGCAGTGAGGATCGCCATACCGGAGTTGAGATAGGCGGCAAGCTCTTTGGAGAACATCGCCAACAGTTCGCCGGGCATTTGACGCTTGGAGAAGGCATCGAGTGAGAACTCCCGGGTCGGCTCGAGACGCTCGTAGTAGACCCCCTGCGAACGCAGCTTCTGCCCCGCCTCCTCGACAGTAGCAGCCGTGACAGTCCCTTTGGCACGCTTACCGCTCTTGTCAAAGCCTTTGTACTTAAAAAGCATCTGCTCTCTTTCCTCATTTGTTAGTTAGATTATAGATTGCTGATATTATAGCTTTTTTAGCTTTTAGGTAGTGTGAGGAGAGAAGATAAAGATAGATCCAGCAATCTTTAAGAAAAGATATAGAATAATTTTTTCTTAAGATACATGATAAAGCCAAGTTTGCCAAATCGGCAGATGCGGAAAGTCTTGAATTTTGTCTACAAATTGCAAGATTGCCTTGTATTTGATACATTACTATACATTATCAAGGCAATATATGAAATCCTATATCTATCCTCTTTTTATTATGCTGTTGGGGCTCTTGGCTGCCTATCTGTTTTATGCGATATGGCATTCAGAACCACTTAATCCTCCCAAAATTGTAGTAAAACAGCAAGAAAAAACACAAGAGGATCTCTCTGCCAAAGCCACCATACCCAAAGTACTTCCTGCCAAACATGAGATCACTGTAGAGAGCGTAAAAGAAACTGAAAAACCAAGCGATGAAAAAATAGAGATAGAAGAAGCACCTGTTGCAAATCTTACTCCTGAACAGATGCAAGCCAAAACAGAAGCACTCTATGAGAAGCTCACTCCCGAAGAACATGAAGAGACTATGCAGGCGGCAGCAGAGGCATTTGAGGAGCTTGATACTATAGTAGAAGAGCAGGATGCCCAATTGGCTGAAGAGATGCAGTCAGTAGAAGCTTCAGAAGAACTTGGAGATGAAGTAGATGCACAAGAGCAAGATCAGGAGCAAATTTCAGACATGTATGTACCGGAAAATGATGAAGAGATCGACATGGAGAATGAAGATGGCAATAATCCTCAGTAGATCATGACACTCTTTGTCTGAACATGGTTGTGTTTAGACAAAGGATGCCACTGTATCCGTATATCATAACTAAAAAGGGGAAAAGAGATGAACCGCTCGCTAACAAAACAACTCTATACGAGTATACTGTTTTTTGTGCTGTTTTTAACGACACAGCTCTCTGCGGCTATTGTGGGGACAACCAAAGGAGAGTTCTCTGTCAACAAGGGTACAGCGAACTATTCGCTAAAGATTGATGTGCCGCCGGGTGTGGCGGGGATGGAGCCTAAGCTTTCACTGAATTACTCTTCCGGTGGAGGCAACGGCTATATGGGGATCGGCTGGAACATAGGAGGAGTGAGTATGATTACCAGATGCCCGCAGACCAAGGCAGTCGATGGCGCGAACCATGTACATGGTATCCACTATGATGAACGTGACCGCTACTGTCTTGACGGGCAGCGACTGATCGTCGTCAAGGGTGCCTACGGTGCGGACGGTAGCGAATATAGAACCGAGATAGATACCTACAGCAAGATCACACAAAAAGGGATATATGGCAATGGCGGCGCAAACTGGTTTGAGGTCAAGACCAAAAGCGGTCTGACCTACCGTTACGGGCTCTATGGCGGCACGAGCGGAGATGCGAGTGCCTATCTTGTCATCAACAAGCGTAAAGTCTTCTGGAAAGTGAGCGATATCACCGATACCTTTGGCAACAAGATCGTCTTTCACTACAAGAACAACTACGCCACAGGTGAGAACTATCTGGACAAAGTCACCTACGCGGACAACACTGTCGACTATCTCTATGAAAGTAGACCCGACACGCATACAAGCTACAGCGGCGGACATCTGCTGAGTATGACCAAGAGACTCAAAGAGGTCATCGTCAAGACCGGCTCCACAGAAGTCAGACGCTACAAGATCGCCTATACCAATGAAAGCAGTGGCGCAAAAAGAAGTCTGATTAAAAGTATTACCGAGCATGTGTCTGAGGGGGATTTGAGGAAGCTTGAGATGACGTATCAGTCTGCTGTCGGAAAGCTTGAAGTAAGTTCTATAGCTCCTGCCACTATGACCAAAGATGCCCACTATATTGACCTCAATGGTGATGGATGTGTTGATGTCTACAATAATAATAAATGGATAGCAGGAGATTGTAAAGGCGGATGGATCGGCGGATGGAGAACCATCGGAATCAATGTTAAAAATAGTGAAATAAAATTTGCTGACTTTGATGGAGATGGTGATGTCGATTTTATTATAAAAGGTTCACCTAGTGATATAAAAATTGCATTGGAAGGACTTACCGGAAAAAAAATTAGATCTTATCAATTTTTCCCTCCGGGTTATAATAATGCTTCTATGCCAGCACTTTATGGTATAGAGTTTCAAGATGGGACAAGCACCATGATACGACCGGGAAGATTTGATATTTTGTATTTAAATAATGGTAATGGAGTATTTGGAAAATCATCTTTAAGCCTTATGCACAAGAATAAAATAGACGAAATAAAATTGGGGGATTTTAACCATGATGGTAAAATAGATATATTGTCGGGTAATGAAATATTTCTGCAAACAGAAAATCATTTTTGGAAAACTACTACAGTATCGTTTGATGCAAAAAAATATCGTGATATCATTCTTCAAGATATCAACGCGGACGGTTTAGTAGATATATACGAAGTAAATAGAGGTAATGATACTATCCATATAAATAACGGTAATATGACCTTTACAAAAAAATTCGTACCCATACATGCACAATGGAATGAGCTAAAATTTGCAGACTTAAATGGTGATGGGGCTATAGACATCTATCAAGTAGCTTCGGGAGCAGATAAGATATGGATCAATGATGGCAAAGGCAACTTTGTACACAAATATAGCCCCAATGTAAATGTATCTTCAAATGACTTGAGGCTTGTAGACCTCAATGGCGACGGATATCCTGATCTCTATGATGTAGACAGTGGCAATGACAATGTGTGGCTCAATGACGGTCGAGGAAATTTCCCTGCAAAAACATATGAATTACCTGTATTTCGTTCTTCGGGAAATATACATTTTGTAGATATAAATAGCGATGGTATCATAGATATGGTAGCCGCAGACGGTACAAACAAGATCTGGTTCAACCAAGCCAAAAAGCCCCTCCTCACCCGCATCACCAACCACACCGACCAGGATATCCGCATAAGCTACAAGCCGATGACAGATCCTGTGGTGCATTGGAGTTACAGTACACATGGGAAGCGCAATGCATATGCATGGAACAACATCGCCAATGACAACATCGAAGTGACAACATCGCGTCCGTTGGTCTACAGTGTCAACAGCGCCAACGGGGTAGGGGGGTTCAACCAGATCCACTACAAATACTTTGGCTATATCATCAATAAAATTAGAGGATCACAGGGCTTTCATGCGATCTATACCTATGATGACACCTCCAAAATGCTCTCCGGGACATTCTATAAACAGATAGAAAAACCAAACGGTGAAGGATTCCAGTATACGGGGATGCCGTCCTTTAGTTTTAGCGGCAGGGAGTACACAGCAGCATGGGGCAAGTGGCTCTCCAAGACAAATATCATCTACAAAGATGCCTCTACACACACAGGCAGCAGAGCCAAGATCTATGAACCCTATACCGATACCAATGTACAAACCATTTACGATCCCGACACCAAAGCAGAGATCAAAAAGGTCTATCACAACAACTATCTCTACCGAGACGGTCTGGGTAATATCAGCAAAACAGTAGACAGAACTGAAGACAAGGTCAACGGCAAGAACTTCTACAAAACTACATACAACTATTATGACCCGGCAGATACAAAGAACTGGTACATCGGCAGACTCAACCGCGCCAAAGTCGTCCATACCCAGACAGACGGCGGTACCGTCACTAGGACATCGACGTTCAAATATGACAAAACCACAGGTGTCCTCATACAAGAAGTTGCCAATGCAGGTACACCTTTGGCACTCACAAAGAGCTATGCCTATGATGACAAGTGGGGCAACAAGGTCAAAGAGACCATCTCAGGTGCAGGGGTAGCTACTGCTACAACAACCTTCGGATACAGCAAGGATGGCAAATTCCAAAC
>WFYB01000142.1 GCA_015490315.1 Sulfurovum sp.
TATCCGATCCTGCCAAAACAGCATCCAAAAAAGCAGCGGCTTCTACCCAAGAGCGTGACTATGAGGCACTGCTCAAAGCCAAAGATGAGACCATAGAGGTACTCAAAGGCACGGTCAAGGATCTCAAAGAGTCCAACAGGGAGATCTCCACCACCCTGCGAGGGGAGATCGACCTGCTCAAAGAGGCGTTTCATGAGATGCGTACCCTCTATGTGCATCAGCTCGAACAGAAAAAAGCCAAAGCGGATGTTGAAACGATCGAAGTACTCTCGCATGAGGATGCGCCGAGCGATCCACAGCAGGCAGATATGATCGAGGATGCCCTGTGGGTAGGGATAAAGAAGTTTCTCAAGCACTTCAGTATAGAAGAGAAAAAAGAGAAGATTGCCAAGCGTCTGAAAAAAGCATACAAAAAAGGGGATCACAGAGTGACCAAAATTGACGGGAAGCTCAAGATCGACCTGAATGAAAGTTATGAGGATATTCTGCACTCATGAAAGTACTAAAAGATCTATCCAGAGAGTATAGTCTGTTTGCGGCGGTGATTGCCTTTTTTTCCATTGAACATTTTGAGCATCTGTTGACACAGAGTACAGCGGGGAACCTGCTGGGGTTTGCTGTATTGTTTGCGGTGATCATTTATTCGGCGATGTCTGTGGCACACCATGCAGAGATGCTTGCCGAGAAGTTCGGTGAGCCCTATGGGACGCTGATTTTGACAATCTCTGCGGTGATCGTCGAGATCGTCATTATCGTGATCATGATGCTGCATGCCGAGAGCCCCGTCCTTGCACGTGATACGATCTATTCGGCGATCATGCTCGATATCAACGGGCTTTTGGGGATTGCTGCGATCATCGGGGGACTGAAATACGGTGAGCAGCCCTACAATGTCGACTCTTCTAACTCCTACCTCTCCATGCTGCTTGTCGCTATCGGTATCGCGATGGTGGTGCCGCATTTTATCGATGCTGCGCACCATGACAACTTTATGATGTTCAATGTGGTGATGTTTATCCTTCTCTACATCGTCTTTACCCGTATCCAGCTCAAATCACACAAATATTTCTTTGAGTACAAAGGGGGCAAAGAGGAGGTGTGTGATGTGGAAGGACACTGTGAGGCACCGACAGAGATCAATGCCTGGTATCATGCATCGATACTGATTCTTTCGATCATTTTGGTAGGGGTGCTTGCAGAGCTTCTCTCTGTCTTTATGGGTAATACGCTCAGTACTTTCGGTATGCCGCTTGCAATGGGGGCGGTAGGCGTTGCCGTGATCTCTGCGGCACCTGAGCTGATCACCGCGGTACGTGCTGCGATTGACAACCGGATGCAGACGGTGATTAACATCGCACTGGGAGCCTCGCTGGCGACGATACTACTGACCATCCCCGCCGTGATCCTGGTCTCCCGTGTCATGGGGCTGGATCTCGACCTCTCTGTCACGCCTGTACAGGGTGTCATGCTCGGGTTGACACTGCTGGTGAGCATTGTCAACTTCAACGACGGGGAGACCAATGTGCTTGAAGGCTTCCTGCATGTGATCCTTTTCGTCGTTTTCTCTTTTCTCCTGTTTGTCTGAGTCGCAGGATCATCCATCCGCTGCGCCCTTTTGACAAAAAATGATGTATAATGCAGGTATGAAGAAATGGATTATCGCTTTTTTGTCACTGTTGCTCTTTGTTTTGCTCACCGTAACGGGGTTGCTTCTTTTCCTCTTTAGCGACAGCGGAAATGCTATACTCAAACCCTATCTCAAGGAGAAACTTGAGCATGAGATAGGGATGCCTGTCGAGATCAACAGCTATACCCTTCGTTCTGGAAGTTCCAAAATGGATGTGACGATCAACCGTACCCTGCGTATCAAAGTTGTCTCCAGATTCAGTGTCTGGAAACGCTCTTTTGAAGGGCTCTATCACATTGTGGCAGACAACTTTGAGTACAAAGGCTCCAAGCTGCGCCAAGCAGATATACGCGGGCACTTCAGGGGAGTGGCTGAGAACATCTATGCCGATGGGAACGGTACAGCACTTGACGCCCCTCTCTGGTATCGGCTGCGTGTCGCAGATGAGTCTGTCAGGCAGCTTGAAGCACAGATGAAGGGGCTTTCGCTGGCAGAAGTGCTTGCCCTCTCCAAGCAACCTCCTTTGGCACAAGGCAGAGCGGATCTTCAGGTCGATATGCCACGCATCGGAGAAGAAGGGGCTAAGGGAAATGCCCACCTCATTGTCCATGATGCGACGCTCAACCGAGCATTGATCAAGCAGCTATACGGTGTCGATCTGCCCAGACAGAGTGCCCTGCAGCTTAATGCGGATGCGCAACTCGAGGGTAAAAAACTACGTTTTGTCGCCAATGCAAAAAGCGATCTCTTTGCAACGAAGATTAAAGAGGGGTATCTCGATCTTGCAAACAAAAAACTCACGGCAGCCTATTGGCTCGACACCAAAGCACTTCAGGTATTGACTGCAGGCAAGCTTGCCGGAGCACTGCAGGTAGAGGGGAAGATCAAGGCGCAAGGCAAAGAGGTGTCGATCAGTGGGCTGAGCCACTCTCTGGGCGGTACACTGCAGTTTCAGACCGGAGAGGGAACCGAGATCACCATGAAGCAGCTAAAGCTCTCCAAACTCCTTGCGATGCTCAGGCAACCGCGCTACATCCAGGGCAGGCTTGACGGCAGTGTCGACATCCCTGACAAGGATATGCGCCAGGGCAGCTATCGTATCCAAATCCCGCATGGGATACTCAATGCCGCCCAGATACGCAAACGTTTGGGATATACGATCCCTAAAGCAACAGTGCTCAGTCTCAAATCCGAAGGGAGGATCAAAGATAAAGTACTGAATGCTACGACGACGATCAGCTCCAAGGTGGCGGCGCTCAAGCTCAGAAAAACGCACTACGATATAAAAATAGGCAAGCTGGAGACCGACTACCTTGTGACGCTCTACGATCCGGGTGCACTGATGGGCAAAAAGCCTTCTCGCAACGCAGGCAAAGTGAAGCCTGTCACTACAGAGGGCAAGCTCAGATATGACGGTAGGATCGCAGTAAGCGGCAGCGTCAAGGGATTGGGCAAGCGGGTGGCGTATAGCTATGACGGGATTGGTGCCAAGCTCGATGCCGTCTCTCTCTATGTAGGCAAGATCCTCTCTCTTGCCAACCTGCCTGCCTATGTCAGAGGCAATGCGGATGTCAAACTCAATATCAGCGACCTCAAGGCGCTTAACGGCACCTTCGCGCTGCATGGCAAAAATCTTCAGACCAGTTCGGGGGCGATGAAGCAGCTCATTGGAAAACCGCTCAAGATGAAGCTCTCTTTGGATGCCACCGGCAAGCTCAAATCACAGAAAGCCTACGGCAAAGCGACACTTCGCACGGCACTTGGTACGCTGCAGCTGCCAAGCTTTGTCGCAGCACCCAAGCAGGGCAGCTTCTCAGCTCCCTATACGCTCAAGATCCCGGATCTGACAAAGCTCTATGCCTTGACAGGTACCAGGCTCTACGGATCCCTGCTGACATCGGGCAAGATCAGCAAAGCTAAAGTGCTCACTATAAACGGTATGACAGCTTCGCTGGGCGGCAAGGTGAACTATACGCTTATTGGTAACCGTTTCAGCACACAGATCACAGCGGTACCTCTGCCCAATATTCTGCGGCTGATGGGGTATGCACAGAGCTTTTTGGGGACGGCATCGGGCAAAGGCAGATACAATCTCAAGTCACAGAAAGGTACAGCAGATCTGAGTATCGCATCGTTTCAGATCAAGCCAAGCAGACTGACCAATACGCTTAAAGCAGTGATAGGCAAAGATCCGTCGCGCATCATCTTCAAAAGCACGACTTTCCATGCCAATATCAACCGGGATATTGTCACCTATGTACTGCATGCGAAAGGCTCATACAGCAGTATCGACATTACCAAGGGGTACCTAAATAAAAAAACAGGCGCACAAAGTGCGAAACTGAAGTTTGTCTATGGAAAATATACGATTTACGGTAAGATCAAAGGGACACTTGATCACCCCAAAATTCAACTGGATGCACAGAAGATCGTCAAAGAGAAGCTGAAGAAAAAGATCAGGGACA
>WFYB01000143.1 GCA_015490315.1 Sulfurovum sp.
AGAAAAAAATGCTTGTCACTGAAAACGATATTTAGGAAAGATAACCGGTAGACCAAAAACTACCGGAAGGTTGATAGCTGTGGTTTGATGCCTTACTCTTTGAGTAATCCCCAAACTTACGTCTTACAACGGACGCTATCTGGTTTTACAATGACATTATAACATATTTCTTTTGGCATATCAATGTAAACTATTTCTCTTTACCTTGTACCAAAAAATAAAAATGTAAAATTAGTACACTTTTTAGTACAACTTGCTATGTAAAAAGATGTATTTTGATGCACTTTTATGCATAGTAGTAAAAAGATGAGTTATTTAAAATAGTCGTTTATTGTCGATGTAGTGGGAATTTGTGCATCTTAATGCACGATTATGCATTATAGTAGGAGCGACGATAAGCCGGGTTCTGTCGTTGGGTAGTTATTTATCTAGGCGTATTGTTGCCAATACGCTCAAGCGAAGCATAAATGCCGATCTAACGGCTTGCAAGGCTTATACCATATGCTTCTTGCTGCGGACAGGGTTTACCTGGCTGCCTATGTTACCACAGGCACCGGTGAGCTCTTACCTCACCCTTTCACTATGACCGCCGAAGCGGCTACCTACTTTCTGTTGCACTTGCCCTCAGATTACTCTGGCCATCCGTTAGATGGAGTCCTGCCTTGCGTGCAGCCCGGACTTTCCTCTCGCAGCACCAAGTGCTGCCAGCAACTACCTGTCGCTCCTGGCGGGATTATACCATAGAATGCTGTGCAAAAAGTAAACCGGAGACCAAAGAGTGCACTAAAAAATGGACAAACCGGTTTTGGTCGTGAAGCGTTCGAGTGCCAAGGTACCCGCATGCGAGTTTCCATACTTGTTGAGCGCCGGCGACCAGACAGCGATCGACATCTTCCCCGGTACCGTCGCGACGATACCGCCGCCTACCCCACTCTTGGCAGGCAGTCCCACATGATAGGCGAACTCCCCGCTGGCATCGTAGTGTCCGCAGGTGAGCATCACAGCGTTGATCCGCTTTGCCTGTGAAGGTGTCGCAAAGAGTTTGCCTGTGAGCGGGTCTTTGCCCCCAAATGCCAAAAAGAGCATCGCCCTTGAGAGTTCCTCTGTACTCATGGTGATCGCACAATGCTTGAAATAGGTCATCACAGTTGAGTGGACATCATTCTCAAAGTTGCCAAAGCTTTTCATCAGATGTGCCAAGGCAATATTGCGATCCCCATGCTCCATCTCTGATTTTGCTACGACAGGATCAAAAGTGATCTCCGTATTGTCCGAGATACTGCGTACAAAGTTGAGTATTGTCTCAAGTGTCTTGTACTCATCCCCATAGTGGCTAATAAGCGCATCTGTGATCACCAGTGCACCCGCATTGATAAACGGGTTGCGCGGAATACCGTTTTCATACTCGAGCTGAACGAGCGAATTGAAGGGATTTCCCGAGGGCTCTACACCAACACGGCTGTAAAGTGATTTGCTGTAAAGATGCAGTGCCTGTGTAAAGGTAAAAACTTTGGAGATGCTCTGTATCGAAAATCGCTTTTGACTCTCTCCTACCGAGTAACTTCTGCCGTCCTCAAGTGTCACCGTCATAGCAAACTGCCCCTTGGGTACTTCTGCAAGTGCAGGGATATAGTCTGCCACTTTGCCCCGCATCAGTTCGGGTTGTATCTCGTCATAGATTTCGTCAAGGATTTTTTGGTAGTCCATAAGCATACTTTTTGAGGGTATTATACTCTAAAAAAAGATAAAGAAAAGGAGGGGGTTGAAGATGATTTGCAAAGCAGACAGCTTACGCTGTTGCTTTTGCCTTTTCAATCGCTTCAAGCGCATACTTTTTACCAAGTTCGTATGCCAGAAGGTTTGGTTTGTGGAATCTTTCAGGTACCTTTGAGAGCATGGTATCTACCAGTGTCTTCTCATCGATAAGGTTAAGATAGGTATTTGCAATAGCAAGCGCTACAACTGACTGTGTCAGTACCAGTTTTACCTCTTCTTTTGCGATCGTAATGATAGGAATCTCAACGATATTCCACTTCTTTCTATCCTCTTCAGTCGGATGGACAAGGAATGGGTCGACAACGATCGTACCGCCCTCTCTTACACCGTTCTTGAACTGCTGGTAGCTCACATCCGCGACTGAGAGCATAAAGTCGATCTGACCGTCAATCGCAAATGGATACCAGATCTCCTCATCATCAAGCTGAATATCAACCACTGTTGGGCCGCCGCGTACCTGAGAGGTATATGTCGCAGTCTTGACACCATAACCACCCAAATTGATCTTCGCAGAAGCGAAGATCTCACCGGCCAATAGAACACCTTGACCACCAACACCTGTAAATCTTAATACGTCTCTTGCCATGGTTTAGCCTTTATATTTTTTTCTCAAAATCATCTTGTGTGATCTTCGCACGTTTACCTTGATGCGCAGGGATGATCATGTTGTAGTACATATCTGTATACTCTGCAGCTTCTGTATCCTGCTTCAAGATACCCGTAGGAAGGAGGTTGAGTCTCTCCTCTTCTGACATCTTGTCCCACTTGCTCTTTGGTGTGGTGATACTGTCGATCCAGTCAAGTGTCTCCATCGCTGAAACCATCTTGTTTTTACGTCCAAGGTTGATGTGGCAGTTTGTCAAAGCATCTACATAGGCAAAACCTTTGTGCTTAAGTGCCTCAATAAAGACTTTCTCCAGTTTTTTAGGCTTGGTAACAGACTCTCTCGCTACGAAAGATGCTCCTGAAGCTTCTGCCAGTTTACATGCATCAAATGTCGGGTCGATGTTACCGATCTTCTGTGTCACTGTCCACATACCCTGCGGTGTTGTCGGACTGGTCTGAGAGTTGGTCAGACCATAGATGAAGTTCTGGATAACAATAAAGGTGATGTCAATGTTTCTTCTTGCCGCATGGATCGTGTGGTTACCACCGATTGCCAAAGCATCACCGTCACCTGTCACACAGACCACTGTTTTGTCCGGGTTGGCAAGCTTGACACCTGTCGCATATGCCGGTGTTCTTCCGTGCGTTGTATGAATCGTATTGAAATCCACATATGACGAGAATCTTCCCGAACATCCAATACCAGATACTACACAGATGTCATCTTTTGGAATCTGCAATTTATCTACCGCTCTTACGAACGCCTTAAGGACGATACCATCCCCACATCCCCAACACCAGAGTGTTGGCATCTTTTCAAGTCTCAAATAATCATCATAATTAAAAGCCATCTTAGAATACCTCCTTTACTTTATCAATAATATCCTGTGGTGAGAACGGACGTCCGTTTGTCTTCGTCAATTTCTCAATATCCCTTCTACCCATAGATCTCTGTACCTCTTCGAGGTATTGTCCCTGGTTTAGCTCAACCACCATAACTTTGTCAAATTTCTTGCCAAGTTCATTCATACGCTCTTCAGGAGACGGCCAGACCGTAATAGGTCTGAACATACCTGCTTTGATACCCTCTTCTCTAAGTCTATTGACCGCTTCTTTGATAGAGAGTGATGCAGAACCGTAACCGATCAGAAGGATATCAGCATCTTCGAGCATATACTCTTCGTTACTCTCGATCTCATCTCTATGCTCATCTATTTTTCTAAAGAGTCTGTCGATCAGCTTTCTACAAGTTTCGATCTCTTCAGTCGGGAATCCCATAGCATCATGGTGAAGCCCTGTAAAGTGATATCTATACCCTTGGAACATCGGGTTAAGTACCGCCGGCTCATCTTGAGCTACACCATACGGTTTATAATCTTTTGGATCACCCTCAAATTTTTTACGAGGGACAATGTTCGCCTTAACCTCTTCTGCAGTAGGAATCACTGCTTTAGCATGCATGAGTCCCAGTGTCGCATCAAGCAGTACGAATACCGGCTGCATAAATCTGTCAGCAAGGTTAAATGCTCTCACTGTTTCAGTATAACACTCAGCGAGCGTACCTGCACACAGAGCGATTGACTTATAGTCTCCGTGTGACGGGTTCTTTGCCTGATTGATATCACCCTGCGCTACACGTGTCGGAAGACCGGTTGAAGGTCCACCCCTCATAACGTTGACAACAACCAGAGGCACTTCTGCCATCTGAGCCAGACCAAGGTTCTCCGCTTTGAGCGAGATACCAGGTCCTGATGTCGCTGTCATTGCACGTACACCTGACATTGCTGCACCTGTAGCGACTGCTACACCCGCGATCTCATCTTCCATCTGAATACAGACACCGCCTACTGCCGGAAGTGCATCGGAGAGGTACTCCATCACTTCCGAAGATGGTGTAATAGGGTATCCGCCAAAGAGTTTACATCCGCTATCCACCGCTGCAAGACCTGCAAGGTGGTTACCGATCATTACGACCTCTCTTTTGCCATCAGCATTAATTACTACTTTATCGCCGCCTGCCATTCTTACGCCTCCTTCCAATCTTCAGGTAGTCTATACCCGTTCTTTTCGATCGCTTCCTGTCTCGCTTTTGCCGAGTCAGTCAGTTTTGCAAATTTAAATTCGCTTTTTTCCGCTACATAGATTGCGAAATCCGGACAAGAGAGTTCGCACTCGTTGCATCCGATACATGCCTCAACTGCTACTATCTCAATGTTTGCACCCAAAGTAGAGTGCGGATCCGGTCTCATAGATAAAACACCTGCCGGACATGCGTCCACACAGATATCACATGCTTTACAGCGGTCTGTATTTACCCAAACCGGCGTATTTTCTGGAGCTGCCATTACTGCCATGTTTTCCCCTTTAATCGTTAATTGTATTCGTGAGGTTCTAAGGGAATACCCTTATTCACTAAAACGAGGATATCTTACTTTTTGTAAGGAGTGTATGAATAAGG
>WFYB01000144.1 GCA_015490315.1 Sulfurovum sp.
GTAATGATTTTTCGTGTGATTTTCAATAATACGGAAAGAAGTAGCAAGCCAAAGATGCACCTGAATTGATACCTCAATCATCTTTGACTTACGTTGAAAGAAGTATAGCAAAAAAATACTTCTTAATCAACACCTTGTCACTGTTAAGTTCTACTTCATCAAAATTCCAAAAAAATCACATAACACCCTCCGGGGGTTCAGCCTTATCCGGATCTAAGTCAAAGATATGATCCGGGCTGGCATTATGAGCGTGAAAGCGTTCTAGAGTTGATAGCACATACGCCGTGTTTTCAGCCGGGTCTATCAGGGGACTCTTTTGGGTTACCAGAATGTAATAGCTTAACACAGATTGAAACGCATCCCATCAAAAAGCCGACTCAAGACCTCTCAAGAGGCGAAAGCCCTCTCTAATCAAACCGGAACACCTGAACTAAGAGACCTGCAAAGGATAAGGAGTTGTATATCAGCTATCAATCGATATACATCTGATGATAACCGACATGTAACGGATCGTTCAATCAGTGTTTTGAGCCCTGTGTTTAACCATAGGGGCTCAAGTGCTCTTCAAATTTCACTCGATGCTCTGGATTGTAGTTTGGTGTGGGGAATATGTGGGGAGAACGAGAATAGTAAAATAGCTTAAATGCTCTCTAGTTACGCTGTATTGGGACTTAGTTTGGATTGTTTAAAATGTATGGCCGGGAGAGGGGGATTCGAACCCCCGGAGGTATTACCCTCACCGGTTTTCAAGACCGGCACGTTCAACCGCTCCGACATCTCCCGACATTTGTAGCATAGCATTCTATCCAAAAAAGATAAAATCCCTTATAGTGATGGAGGAACCAGCCGGACTCGAACCGGCGAATAGCAGCTTTGCAGGCTGCGGCCTTACCAACTTGGCGATGGTTCCACATAGGTGGGTGGTACCCGGAGCCGGACTTGAACCGGCACGGTCACAATGACCGGGGGATTTTAAGTCCCCTGTGTCTACCATTCCACCACCCGGGCATCTGAGGTACCACGTAACTATGTTCAACAAAATAGCATCGTTATGTTACTTTGTTGAAAATGGAGCGGGCGAACGGGATCGAACCGTCGACCCTCACCTTGGCAAGGTGATGCTCTACCGCTGAGCTACGCCCGCATATCCATTGCAATAATAGCCTTGGCTAAAATTGGAGTGCGATTATAACCAAAAAAAATTTAAATGTAAATAGTAATGGTGTATAATCTCCCAAAACACGCGGGAACAGGGGAAAACCCAACTGCTAAGGAGAGCATATGATGCGAAGTGACGAGATAAAAAAGGGGCACAACCGTGCACCCCACAGAAGCCTGCTAAGAGCGACAGGACTAAAAGATGAAGATTTTGACAAACCTTTCATCGGGGTCGCCAACTCTTTTATAGAGCTGATCCCCGGACACTACTTTTTGAATAAAGTGGGTGAGATCATCAAAGAGGAGATCCGTGCCAACGGTTGTGTACCGTTTGAGTTCAATACGATCGGTGTCGATGACGGTATTGCCATGGGGCACGACGGCATGCTCTACTCTCTGCCGAGCCGGGAGATCATCGCCAACTCTATAGAGACGGTCATGAATGCACACAAACTTGATGCGATGATCGCCATCCCCAACTGCGACAAGATCGTCCCGGGGATGATCATGGGTGCACTGCGGGTCAATGTGCCTACTGTCTTTGTCTCCGGCGGTCCCATGGCAGCAGGTCACCTCGAAGACGGTACACCGATCGACCTTGCCACGGCATTTGAAGCAGTCGGACAGTATGAAGCCGGAGAGATCAGCGAAGCCAAACTGACTGAGATCGAGTGCAACGCCTGTCCAAGCGGCGGCTCATGCTCAGGTATGTTTACCGCCAACTCGATGAATACCCTCATGGAAGCGATGGGGATCGCACTGCCGGGCAATGGTACGATACTTGCCCTCACACCGGAGCGGGAAGCACTCTACAGAAAAGCGGCACGCCGCATCTGCGAGATCGCCAAAGCGGAAGCAAATGAACGAGAGAAATTCCGTATCCAAAACATCCTCAACGAAAAAGCCGTACGCAATGCATTTGCCGTAGATATGGCAATGGGCGGCAGCTCCAACACAGTACTGCACATGCTTGCCATCGCTAAAGAGGCAGAAGTAGACTTCAACCTCAAAGATATCAACGCTATCTCCAAACGTGTTTCACATATCGCCAAGATCTCCCCCTCTCTCTCGACAGTTCACATGGAAGATATCAACAAAGCAGGTGGGGTAAGTGCGGTTATGCAAGAGATGAAAAAACGAGGGGAAGATATCCTCCTTGACAATCTCACAGTGACGGGGGAGAGCCTCTATGAACGTATCGCAGATGCCAAGATCCTCGATACCGACATTATCCATACGATTGACAACCCCTACTCAGAGGTAGGCGGTCTTGCCATCCTCTACGGCAACCTTGCCGAGCAGGGAGCAGTCATCAAGACTGCAGGGATTACAGGGGATCGTGTCTTTAGCGGTAAAGCGATCTGCTTCAACTCACAGGATGAAGCGATCGAAGGTATCCTCGCAGGCAAAGTCAAAGCGGGACATGTCGTTGTCATCCGCTATGAGGGCCCGCGAGGCGGTCCGGGGATGCAGGAGATGCTCAGCCCTACCTCGCTCATCATGGGGCTCGGTCTGGGAGACAAAGTGGCACTGATCACTGACGGACGCTTCTCCGGTGCGACAAGAGGAGCGAGTATCGGTCACGTAAGTCCTGAGGCTGCTGAGGGAGGCTTGATCGGTCTGCTGGAAGATGGAGATGAGATCCATATCGATGTCGATCAATATATCCTTGAAGCAAAACTGAGTGATGAAGAGATCGCACGTAGAAAAGCTGCTTTCAAACCGATCGTCAAACCGCTCAAAAGCAAATGGCTCAGACAATACCGTGCACTGGTCACCAACGCAAGTTCGGGCGCAGTGCTTGAAGCAGAATAACATTTCTTCGGAGGAGCTTCCCTCCCCTCTATGATCCAAGCGCACCCTCCCGGTGTACGCTTTCTCACTCTATGTCGATATTATGAAGAGCTGGCAAGACGTCTTGCCACCTTGAAGCGTTTTGCGTAGAAAGGCTTGTTGAGACTGGTAATGACCACTTTCTTCTTGGCAGAACTTGCATGAATAAACTTGCCGTTACCAATATAGATACCGACATGGTTGACATACCCTTTATGGTGCTTGGAGGTATCAAAAAATACAAGATCACCCGGTTTGAGCTGGCTTCTTGGAATACGCTTGCCCACTTTTGACTGTGCTATCGCACGCCTTGGGAGTCTGATTCCATTCTTTTTGTAAACATAGCTTGTCAATCCGGAGCAGTCAAAGGCATTCTTGCCTGTCGCACCCCAGACATATCTTCTACCAAGCTTCTTTTTTGCCAAAGAGGTGATCTTGTAAGCTTTTTTTCTATCGAGTTTACTGCCAAATGTCTTGAGACTCGGCTGCATCGACTTAAAAAAGATATCCTCTGAGGCTGCCGTACGTCTACGTACCCTTTTTGCTGAAAGCGGTTTCGCCTGTTTTTTGAGTGCCGTACGTAAAATACGGTCAGACTTTTTACGCTTGATCACGTGCTTAACAACCTTGACCATCTTGTGACGCTTCTTCTGGATATGGGCGACAACACTTTTCTTCCGGCTTACTGTTTTGCTTACCTTAAGCTTCTGACCCAGCTTCAAGGTAGACTTGTACGGAATTTTGTTTATCTTGACCAACTCTGCCACAGTCATCTTGTGCTTCTTGGCAATCGTATAGAGTGTATCGCCTTTTTTGATACTGTAGTTTGCCAAAACCGTATGCTTTGTAGTGCTCTTTTTTATTTTCTGGATGCTCTTCTTCGCTACTCTGCTCTTTTTGGCTTTGGTATGTTTCTTAGCAACTGTTGTTTTCTTTGCTTTCTTGTCTATCTTTTTGTTTTTATCTGGGAAGTAGGTATTGACAGGCACCTTGAGTACACGGCCAATCTTGAGAATCTCACCTTTTTGGATACCGTTGAGCTTTCTGACCTCCTCGATCGTACTATGGTGCTTGTGTGCCACCGTATAGAGGGTCTCTCCGCTTTTGATCTTGTGGCTGACGACCTTCGCTGCCGCCTCTGCTGACACTGCTGTAAAAGCAAGGGCAAATAGTAGTCTATACAGGTTTTTCAATGATTACTCCTAATTGATTGAAACTTCACCAAGCATGATTAAATCATACTAAAAAATATGTACCATTCTATCGCCATTTGATTAATCAAAAATAAATACGGATTTAAATGATGCTTAATCCTATTTTTGACCCTGTCCAAAGCGCTGTTATGACGACTGGGAGAAATGCAGTAGAGACTTCATATAGGCAGCCTGGCGAACTCGGCAAGCAGTGCTAAGTCCCATAACTTTCCGTCCCTGTCTCACAACAGGTTTGGCTTTATCAATACAATAGTGACATTGAGTGTAACCAAATGCACTTTAAAAAAAAATAAATCCCTCTACCCCTTGCCTAAGCGCTTAATAAGATGATCGGCAACCCGCAACGCATTGGCATAGATCGTCCAGCTGTAGGCGACAGAACCGCCTGTAGGCATGAAGCTCGCATCAACCACATAGAGATTGGCAAGGTCATGCGCGCGGCAGTACCTGTCAAGCACGGATCTCTTGGGATCATCACCGAAACGGCACCCTCCCGCAACGAGATTCTGAGACGGTGCAGCGGAGACCGAAGAGTAGATCTCTTCAGCACCCATCTCTTCAAGGATCGCTTCACATTTTTTCGCGATATACCTGCCTACTTTGAGATCGTGAGGATGTCCCTCGACACGCAACCTGCCTACAGGCATACCGTATTTGTCTTTGTGTTTGGGATCAACACTGACAAAACAGTTGTCATTGGGCAGCCAGTCGTTAAAGATCTCAAAACGGATACTTTTGCCCTCCGAAAAACGCTTGACCAGTCTCTCACCCAGCTCTTTCCCCCAGATATAGCGTCCTTCTCTGACATTGTCTTTTCTGGCACGGGAGATGATATTTTGGTGCTCGAACATCCACTCTACCGATCCCCCCTTGAACTTGCCGTCCCACCAGTCATCTACAAAATACCAATCCAGAATCGAACGGTTGACAAAGAGCCCCGTTTGCATCAACTCCTCAAAACGGATCTCCTTGAGACGCTTTTTACTCAGAATGCCCTGCCCCGATCCTCCTCCGGAAAAGAGAAGGTTTTTGCCCAGTTCACCGCTGCTGTTGCCAAGACCGTCGGGGTGGTCCTTGTTGGCAGAGTTGAGCAGCAGACGTGCACTCTCATGCGCCTGTGCCGCAACGACAAAGGTATCACCATAGACCTTCCGCTCTTCTCCTGTCACTGTATCGACCACCTCGGCATAAGCGACTCGATCCTTCTGCTTTGTATGCAGACGCTTGACATGGCTGTTTGTCATTAATGTCAAGTTGCCTGTTGCCAGTGCAGGTTTAACAAAGGCTTCTCGCGCACTCCCCTTCGCACCCGAGCTACACCCATAACTGCCGCAAAAGTTGGAGTAGTAGCAGGCATGGCGATCGGGTGTATCTTGCGAAAGTACCGCGCGCGGGGTGACAAGCGGGGTGATCCCAAGCTTGCGGCAGCTCTTGTCAAGCAGCTTGACAACGGCATTCTCTCTGGTCGGCGGCTGAGGGAAGTCGGGGGTCGAACGCGGAGGCTCGTAAGGGTGGGGGACATAGTGCCCCGATATCCCTACCAACTTCTCTGCCAAGGTATAGTAGGGCTCCAGCTCTTCGTAAGAGATCGGCCAGTCAACCACATTGGCACCTTTGATCTCGCCATACTTGCTTTTGAGCCTAAAGTCATCCGGATGAAGGCGATGGAACATACCGCTCATAAAGTTGGAGGAGCCCCCGACAATATTGCCGTTCCAGAAACTCCAGCCAGACTCATAGGTCGGTGTGCCTA
>WFYB01000145.1 GCA_015490315.1 Sulfurovum sp.
CCGCCAAAAAGCAGCAGCGATGGATGGAGAAATATTGTGAGCAGAAGGGGTACGCCATCAACCCAAGCTGGATGATGGCAACCAATCTCAAAAGCAATCTTTGCGAGATGGAAGCGACATTTGGCAAACGCTACTGCCCCTGCTTTGAGCCATCAGGTGACAAAGCGCTGGATAAAAAGATGATGTGTCCGTGTGAGTATATCGAAGATGAGATCGCAGAGTACGGTACCTGCCACTGCGCACTCTTTGGTCCTGCCGATCTGAGCAAAGAGCAGTGGAAAGCCTCATCCAAACGCCTTATGGAAGAGTATCAAGTCCCCAAAAATCTCAAAAACGGCGTACTCGACACCCGCGGTATGCCGCTCGATCCGCGCCGCGGGCTGCCGGTACCTGACATGATGCATCAGGTCAAAGCGGTGCTCAACGGCTACAAAGGCGAAACGCTCACGGTCATTATCGAACGTGAACAGGAGGTACACAACCTTGAAAAAATCGCCGCCTATAGAGGCTACGGGTGTTCATGGGAGCCCAAAGAGGATCATTTTGAAGCGGTGCTGAAGCTCAAAGGCTAATGCTTCAAGAGCTGCAGGAAGTCTCCTCTGCTGCTGTATCCGGTGAACTGATGCAGTATCTTCTCGGTGGCGGGATCTACGATGTAGATGATCGGCGTAAACCGTGTCTTGCCAAGCTGTGAGGGGTAGCGGTCTTTGTCAAGGTTGAGCATGACAGGGACATAACGCTCCTTGATCTTCGTATCAATATCCACTTGTGAGAGGATGCGGCTTTCGAGTTTGCGGCACCATGGGCAGTAGCTTGTTGTCATGAAGACCATCAGCGGCTTGCCCGCTTGCAGTGCTTTCTTTTTCGCTTTGGCATAACCTGTCTCATATCCCATCACTTTAGCAAAGGTCTCATGGGTGACCGATCGCTTCTTGTTGGAGAGTTTTTTATTGTCTGAAATCCATTGGCGTTTGAACTTCTCCATCATCTCCTCCACCGTATCGACGAGCTGATCCTCGACCTCATCCTCATCTTTGAAATCTGGGCTGATAAGACGGCTTTCCATATAGGTCACCCCAAAAACAGGCTGTGTTGCTCCCTCTCTGCGCACATACTCTCCAAGTTCCAGGTCTACCTTGAGTCCGACAGTGTGCCCCAGTGATATATCTTTGATCACAAACGCAAGCACACGGGATGGATGCCCTGAAATATCGACACCCATCTCTTTGGAGGTCTCAGTCATAACTGTTTTGATATCCTCACTGTATTTCTCTGTCTTGACAGACATATTTGCCACGATAGGATCGTAGCTATCTACACCTGTAAGCACATAGAAGCTTTGGGCATAGAGTATCACTGTTGCGAACAAACCTATAGATACTATTTTCATAATGTCCTCTTTCTCTTTGAGATTAACCTCTTCGGCTACAATACCGCACTGTGCTGAAGGATACATCTTTTTATAAACTTCAGTAAGCCTCTTTTCAAACTCCGGCAATAAAGCGACAATCTCCGGATCAAAAAGGATGTGCCTACAAAGTAGGATTCAGATTCATCTCCTGATTATACTATAATAGTCAAAAGGAGTGTATCATGTACAGCAAATGGCAACAGAAACTCATCTGCACCTACTTCAAACTCATTAGCCCCATTGCCCCTGATTTTGCCACGCGCTGTGCCTATAGGCTCTTTCACTATCCGATAGATACCCGAAGAAAACACCGAAATGAGAAGCCGCTGCCGATTCCTGAACACTTCAGTGTATCACTTGATAACGGAAAAATGTTACAGTGCTATGCGTGGGGTGATGAACATGCGCCTGCAGTGCTGCTTGTACACGGCTGGTCGACCAATGCCAGAAGTATGAGCCACCTCATCGATGCGCTGCTTCAAAGAGGCTACCGTGTCGTTAGCTATGATGCGCCAAGACACGGCAAGAGCAAAGCAAAACGTGCTGACCTATCTGACTGGGCGAACTGTGTGCGGTCTGTTCTTACACACATTGGGCATGTCAGGTGCATCGCTGCACACTCTTTTGGTGCCGCGGCAGTGACTGTCGCATCCAAGCGGGGACTTGATACAGACAAGCTCCTCTTCTTTGCTCCTATCCATGATGTTGTCTCGGTTTCAAATGATTTTGCACAAGAGCTCTGCATCCCTGAGAGTGTCGTTAAGCTGATGCGTCAATACACATGGCACAAAAACAGAGTGAATTTCGAATCTTTCGGCAAATCGTGGGAGGATCTTTTTTACACAACCCTGCAGGTACCTACCCTGATCTTCCACGACATCAATGACAAACGTATCCCCATAGCACACTCCGAAAAACTATCCTCCCGATGGCCATGGGCAATACTGGTCAGAACCAAAGGGCTGGGGCACCGAAAGATTCTCGATGATGAAAGTCTCATCGAACAAAGCTGCCGTTTTATCGATGAGCAGAGCTAAAGAGGATCTGCTTGCCATCGAGCATATCAAGCAGTATCCCCATCAGATAGATCAAACCAAACATTTCCAAACTCTCCTCGATCGTATAATAGATCGTATAGAGCGGTGAGTCTGTCCCATAGAGATCCGCCTCTTGGGCTCCCAGAAGTTCAAACCCTACAGCTCCCGTCAGGAAAATCACTGCTGCAAGCACAAAGCGGTGAAAAAGTTTTTTGGGCATATGGTAAAAAAAACGGAAATAGAGCACAACCAGCAGAAGCACCAACAGCGAATAGCTGATGACCCATGGATAGTAAAGTATGCCAGATGCATCGACAAACTGTTCGGTCAGATCCCCAAGTTTTTCATGGATCGTTGCACTCTCATCAAAGGATAGAAATGCAAAAACACCCGCAAGACCATACCAGTATTTCCGTTCATCTTGGCGGTATTTTCCCAATAACCAAAAAAATAAAGCATTAAAAATAAAAAGCAAAGAAGAGAATAGTGTCGGTATATTTTGCTCTCTGTCGAGATCGAACATAGGTATAAAATCAAATTTGTCTGGATCGCCGACTATATAATATTTCACAGCAATGACAATGTGTATGAATATCAAAACAATAGCTGAGAATATAAAAAACCTCAGTACACTCTTCCTTTTTATTGTCACCATATGACACTTTCTCCCGTTACAAAATGATCGTTGGATAAGATATTATATGCAGGTAACACTTAGCTAACACTTTTTTTAAGACAAAACCCAATATAATATTTTAGGCTAAACCTGTCGCGAGGCGGGGGCAGAAAGCCACGGGTCTTCACATTTACTTCACCGAAGACAGCCGGGTTGCGTATCCAAGCTATGCAATATGCGGTTGTTGTCTCTTCGGGATCTCTGATTCCTTTCCTGACTTTATACATCTCCATATTGCAACCAAGATTTTCAATAAGTGGAGGAACGCACAATGAAACAGATAGTTTCAAAATTAATTTTCAGTACGGTAATCGCTTTGGCAGCATCGGTCGTCACGACACAAACTGCCGAAGCCAGATGGTCATGGCACGCTGGTTGGCAACATGGATGGAGTTGCAATAACGATAAAGGCTCATCTGACAAAGGCAGCAAGGGCTCACATGATAAAGGGTCAAAAGGCTCTTCCGATAAAGGGTCAAAATGTGACAAAGGCAGCAAAGGGTCACATGACAAAGGATCCAAAGGTTCAAGATGCGATAAAGGAAGCAAGGGGTCACACGATAAAGGCTCCAAGGGTTCTTCTGACAAAGGTAGTAAAGGCTCACATGACAAAGGGTCAAAAGGATCGTCAGATAAAGGAAGTAAAGGATGCCATGGTTCAAAGGGATCCAAAGGATCAAAGCATCATCATGGATCTAAAGGATCTTCAGACAAGGGAAGCAAAGGATCAAAAGGATCAAAAGGTTCAAAAGGTTCTTCCTGTCATGTCAACGCAACAGGCAAAGTATGCGGTCTTGTCTTTATCGATTCGGATGAAAACGGACGTTTCTCAAGATGGGATGATGAACGTTTGGCAAATGTAACTGTCATTATTACCGACAGCAACGGAGATCAACATAAAGTAAAAACCAATAAACGCGGCTTCTATTGTGCCAAACATATTCCTGAAGGTGAAGCCACAGTTGAAATTGATAAAAACACGCTTCCAAGCGGTGTAGAACAAGTTGTAGGTGATGATCCCACCTCTCTCTATGTCAGACCATATAAAAGGAACTGGGCAGGCAAAGACGGATACAGCAAACCTGTAGCTACCGGTTCGGTATGCGGCAAAGTATTTGAAGATACCAATGGTAATGGCATACAGGATGCAGGTGAAGCAGGCATCAAAGGCATCAAAGTTCACATTACCGATGAGACAGGTACTGAATTTACCGTTACAACCGATCAAGACGGAAACTACTGTCAAACAGGTGTAGCCGAAGGCAGCACCGTCATCGATATAGATGATGCTTCACTCCCTTCAGGTGCAGTAGTCACAACAGAAGATCCAACCACAATCGATGTCCAGGCCGGTACAGATAACCAGGCAGGTAAAGACGGTATCATACTTGCGCCTACCGGTAACGTCTGCGGAACCGTCTATGTCGATGTCAACAAGAACGGCCGCAAAGATTATGGAGAACCGGGCATTGCCAATATCACTGTCAACATTACAGATAGCAACGGAAAAGTTACTTCTGTAGAAACCGGTGCTGACGGAAAATATTGTGCTTCCGGTATTGCGGAGGGAACTGCTGTAGTCGATGTCGATGAGAACGATCCCGATATGCCTGCAGATTCGGTACAGACTCTCAATGAAGATCCAAGTACTGTAGAGGTAGTTGCAGATACGAACAACGATGCAGGCATTGACGGCTACTACAACCCTCATACCGGTCTTGGATGTACTTGTGCACACCTTTACATAGATGCCAATGCTGATGGCAAATATACCTATGCAGATGGAGACAGAGGCATCAAAAACATTACAATCACTCTTGTCGATTCTCAGGGCAATACACACACTTTGGAAACAGATGCATTCGGCTATATGTTTGCCGTACTTCCTTTGGGAGAAACCACACTAACGGTGGATCTGAACGATCCTGATATGCCTGCAGATGTTAAACTGCTTGAAGGGGCGGGAGAAAATCCGGTTACTTTTGAAAATACAGCTGGACAAAATTCTCACCATTATGGTTTTATCCCAAAAATTACACCATAATGCCGATATAATAACCGGGTCTAAGCCCGGTTATCGGTCGACTTCACCCCATTTTTCTCTATCTTTTCCAATACAAACTGGATCGCCTCATTTTTATTACTAATCTGACCATCCATTTGTGCTTCATAGACTTCTGAGAGTATCTCTCCAAATTGTCGCGAGGGCTTCAACCCCAAAGCGATCAGATCACGTCCCTGAAGCAGTGGCGGCATGCTTGACTCCTCTACCTGAAGCTTCTGCGCTTCTGCCAAAAGCCACTCCCCTGCCTCATACTCTCCCACTTTTGCCTCCAGTGTTGTCCTCCCCAGAAAGTCCGCTTTGGCAACCTCTACAAGCTCTTTGATATTGACTCTCAGCGCCAACCTTCGGATCGCACCTGCTTTTGCCCTCTGTGCGTAAAACTGTGAAGGCTTAAGATGGTGTTCGACCAAAGGCAGGATACTCTCGATAAAGTCGTGCTCATTGCTCAAGCGGTACATAAAACTTTGTGTCGGCTCAAGTCCTGCTTTCTCATGTCCTATGGCGCGAATTTTTGAAGTAGAAACACTTTTATTTATCTCATTCCATTTTTGTACTGTACCATCTTTGTATTCAATGGTGGTGGTGAGAGGTTTGCCAAAGTCGTGACAGAGTGCCGCAAAGAGCAGCTTTAGTCTCTCCTTCTCCTCCCTGCTCCCTACACCCTGCTCCTTACTACCTACCACCTGCTCCCTATTCCCTATTGCTGCCATCGTATCGACGACCATCATCGTATGCACCCAGACATCCCCTTCAGGGTGCCATTTGGGATCCTGCGGTACATCAATCAGTGCATGAAGCTCCGGAAAATGGCGTTTTGTGATCCCCCACTCTCGCATCAACTCCAGCCCGATAGAGGGTCTGGGGGATTTAAGCAGCAGCTTTTTCCACTCCTCATAGATCCGCTCTTTTGGCAGCTCGTCAAGCATCCCCTCTGCTACCATCTCTTTGCACAGTGCCGCTGTCTCTTCTGCCACATCCAACCCAAAACGCGCCGAAAACTGCACAGCACGATAGACGCGCAGAGGATCCTCAGCGAAACGTACACTGTCAATATGCCTGAGAATACCCCTTTTAAGATCTTCTCTGCCGCCAAAAGGATCATATAGCCGCTCAGATATCGGATCATACCCCATAGCATTGATCGTAAAATCACGCCGCTTTGCCGCCTGCTCAAAATCCATCTTGCCATCGATGCTGACCTCAAAACCTTTGTGTCCCGGTGCTACCTTACTCTCCTTGCGGGGGAAAGAGAAGTCATAAGTGGATCCCTCAACTGTGACCTTAAGGATACCAAAGCTCTTGCCTACTAGATCCACCCTGCCAAACCGCGAAAGCATCTTTTCAAGCAGATCGATCTTGCCGATACCATACACTTCGATATCAAAATCCTTGATCTCTCTGCCCAATAGAGTATCCCGCACCGCACCCCCTACGATGATTCCCTGCGCATGGTGTTCATAAAGATATGCCAGTATTTTTCTAAGAGATTGGGGTATCTGCATAGGTATCCTCTTTTTCATTGACTCTAATCTGCTTAGATTATAACCTACTTCTGCGTTAAAGAAACTATTAAGGAGTCTTATCCTACAATGAAAGTGCTAAACTATCCGTGAGGTTAGGACAGAAAGCTGCGGGTCTGGTATACAGACAGCCGGGCTGCACTTGCAGTTTATGGCACCTTCCCATTTACTTCCAACACCAAGATTACTTGTTTTGCTGTAAACTGTAAGTATTTTCTTCCCGGATTTTCCGGATATCTTCCACCATATCATCCAAATGGTTGAATATGATCGACAGATGTCCTTCATTCCAGTAGGTTTTCAGCACTGCACCCTCAAGCAGATAGGTCATCTCTTTGATCATCTCTATGGGCACACCCCTGTCTCTCTCCCCATGCCAAAGTCTGATCGGAGCAAAAGTGATATCACGCAATCTAAACCCCCAGGGTTTGGCAAAAAGAAGTATTGCATCTTCTACCGCACCGCTGACACCCTGTCTATACCCTTCAGAAAAGATCTCAGCAAGAAAACGGCGCGTATTCTCTCCTTCTATCAAACGTTTGTCTGCATCATCAAGATAGAAAAGAATATGAGAGAGAAACTTCTCTCTATCCTTTTGACGCTTTGAAAATCGTCCATGCAAGAACCAGAACATCGGTTTCAAAAACCACGGTGCGAGCCTCGCAACCTTGATAAAAAAACGTGACTCCGGCAGCATATAGTTTTCACCGACCTCCTCTACAGGAGGAAGTGCGGATACCAGACCGCAAAAGTTGATACGATCCCGGAGACGTAGAGAAGATGCCAAGGCGTATGGGGCACCAGCCGAGACAGCTAGCAAAGAGAAACGGACAATACCCAAAGCATCCGCCAGTGCCTCCACATCTGCCGCAAAATCGAGAATCGTTCTCTCTTTTTGATATGTAGATAGACCCATACCGGGTCTGTCTATCCCGATAACCCGGATGCCTGCCTTTTGCATCACATCATGCATTATCTTGACTTCAAGACGAGAAGAGTAGAGCCCGTGAAAATGAAAAAAGACATCCCCCTCTGGATCACCTGCCTCTGCAAATCCCAAGACTCTGCCGTCTTGCAAGCTGATAGTCTGATTGAGTCTATCTGTTTGCATTCTTTTTCCTTAAATATACCTACCTTTATTATAAACAAAAAATGTCAAAAAAATGTCAAATCGTCTGTCAGTATGTATGCGCTAACAGCCCCGACCCTATTACCTTGTATAGAATCGGTGGCTCAAAGCTGTCATCGGGACGTACACCGCCGATGATCCCTACTGGGTGTTTGGAATAATTGGCGGCATCTATGAGTGCTTTGCCTCCGACATTGGCTTCACTTTTAGTCTGTGTAGGGCGGTACGCTCCCAATCCTATGTAGTCAAGGTCGAGCCGGTTTGCCTCCAGGATCTCTGCTTTGTTGTGTGTAGAGAGCCCGAGTATCTTTCGTCCGATACGGCTGCGTATCTTTGCTACTGCTCTAAGGGGGTCGGGATCGAAGGTGCGCAGATCCTCTTGACCCAAATGCAATCCGTCTGCATAGTCTATCAGATCGATCGTATCATTGACGATCAAAATGCCGTCATAATAGCGTCGGATCTCTTGGAGATCATGCTTTTTCTCCTCAAGTGA
>WFYB01000146.1 GCA_015490315.1 Sulfurovum sp.
AAAGTCAATGTCGATGTTGGCTCAGAGGTCAAAGCCGGAGAGGTTCTCGCTTCGTTGAAAAACGATGAGCTCAAAGCACTGCTTGATGTGGCACAGACCAATTACAAGTATGCCCAAAGAGCCTATGAGCGCCAGCTCAAGGTCAAACATCTGATCGATCAGGCACAGCTGGACAATTTCGCGTTTAAGTATGAACAGTCCAAAGCACAGCTTGCATATCAGAAAGCACTGCTTGAGAAGACGCTGCTCAAAGCGCCTTTTGACGGGGTGATCTATGAGAAACTGATCGAAGAAGGTGATGTGGTCAGCGGCGCGATGATCCGTACCGCACTCAAGCTGCAAAGTACCCACAAACGCAAACTGATACTTGCGTTCGATCAGAAGTACCATGACCTTGTCAAAGCAGGGCAGACTTTCCACTACAAGATCGACGGTTCGGACACGCCAAGAGAGGGGCGCATCAGCAAGGTCTATCCTGCCGCAAGAAGCAAAGACAGGAAGCTGGAGGCGGAGGTACTCGCCGAGGATCTGCTACCGGGGCTCTTTGGGGATGGCTATATCCTCACACAGAAGCAGTAGGAGAGATCGATGTACAAACTTGCCATCAACCGCCCGATCACTACGCTGATGTATATCCTGACACTGATGATCTTCGGGTTTATCAGTTTCAAATCGATGCCTTCTGCACTCTTTCCCAATATCGACTTTCCCATTGTGACGATCAAGACGGTCTATCCTGGGGCGGATGCGAGTACGGTAGAGTCTCAGGTGACAGAGAAGGTCGAAGAGGCGATCTCCCGTATCGGAGGGATCGACAGTGTGGTCTCATCGAGCAGTGAGGGGGTCAGCGTCGTTACGGTCAAGTTCTTTCTTGAACGTGACATTGATGAGGCTGCCAACGATGTACGTGACAAAGTCTCTGCGATCTCACTGCCGAAAAATGCCAAAGTGCCGCTGATCAGCAAACTCGATATCGGCGGTGCACCGATCATCAACGTCTTTCTGAGTGTCAAGAACGATACTGTCAAAAATCTGATGCTTTTTGCCGACGAGAAGGTGAAGCCTGCTTTGCAGAAGATCAATGGGGTTGGAGCGATCCATATCGTCGGATACAAAGAGCGTGAGATCAAGATCTTTCCCGATCCTCAGAAACTCAACAAATACGGCATCACAGTGCGCGAACTCAACAACATCGTCTCAGCGGAGAATGTCAAGGTCGGCGGCGGTAAGCTGATCACCAAAAACAGAGAGTTTACTCTCAAGACCAAAGCCGATGCGATGAGCGTCGAAGATCTCAAGAATATCAAGATCAAAGAGGGGGTTCGTCTCAAAGATATCGCTACCGTCGTCGATGCGCTCAGTGACCCCAAGAGTTATGCCGCCTACAACGATGCGCCGGGTGTGATGCTTGAGGTGCAGAAGATCTCCGGTACCAATACGATCGAGATCGCCAAAAAGGTCAAAGAGAGTGTGCCGCTGCTTCAGAAGATGGCGGGTGACCGTTTCGACGTACATATACTCAATGACACCTCCCCGTTTATCATCCACTCTTTAAAAGATGTGGAGTTTGACCTGATCTACGGAGCGATCCTTGCGATGATCATCGTATTTGTCTTCTTGCGCAATGTGACGATCACTTTTGTCTCGGCACTTTCAATCCCAGCCTCGATACTGGGGACATTCGCACTGATGGACTATATGGGATACAATCTCAACAAACTCACACTGATCGGTCTGACACTGGCGATCGGGATCATTATCGATGATGCGATCGTCGTTATCGAAAATATCTACAAAAAGATCGAAGAGGGGATGGACAGGTTTCAGGCTGCCTATGAGGGTACCAAAGAGATCGCCTTTACCGTCCTTGCGATCTCCGCGATGCTGCTGGCGGTTTTCATCCCTGTATCGTATATGAGCGGTATTGTCGGGAAGTTTTTTGAGTCATTTGCGATGACAGTGGGCTTTGCGATCATTATCTCCTATACTGTTGCTTTGAGTTTCATCCCAAGCCTGAGTGCCCGGGTACTTCAGCGGAAGCAGAGCCTGTTCTACCGTATGACTGAGCCGATCTTCAAAGCGATAGAGAAAGGCTACGAGAAGATGCTCAAGACGGTACTGCGGTTTAAGTATCTGACGATCCTGCTTGTGATAGGGATCTTTGTTGCATCGTTGAGTCTCTTTCCAAAGATCGGCATGGACTTTATCCCCAAAGAGGACAAGTCAGAGTTTGAGGTGAAGATCAAAGCAGATGCCGGTCTTTCGCTTGAAGAGATGGTCAGACGTGCCAAGAAGGTCGAAGCGATCCTGCGCGCAGACAAGAGGGTGCTTTATACCACACTGAGTGTCGGCTACAACCCGGCTCAGGAGAAGAACAAAGCACTCATCTACGTCAAGCTAACACCCAAAGATCAGCGAAAGCAGAACCAGGAAGAGATCATCCAGATGTTCAGAGAAAAGTTCAAGCCGCTGCAGCAAGAGATGTTTATCACTGCGGCGGCGATCCCTGTGATCAAAGGGGCAGGGGCGAGTGTGCCTTATCAGATCGTACTCAAGTCAGACTCTTTTGAGAAGCTCAAAGAGGCAGCGAAAAACTTGACAGCCTATCTGGCAAAAAAGAAAGGTTTTGTCGATATTGATACCAATCTTGACGAGGGCAAGCCCCAGATCGATATCGTGATCAACCGCACCAATGCCAGCCGTTACGGGATCACAGCACTGCAGATCGCACAGGCGATCGCAACTGCTTTTTCGAGTGATCTGGAGATATCCTACCTCGAGGAGCACGGCAAGCAGTACAATATCACGCTGCGTTTTGATGATGCGCACCGTGTCTCTCTGGAGGATCTCAAGCAGATACAGCTGCGTGCCAAAAACGGTGCGCTTATTCTGCTTGACGGACTGGTGGATTTCAGACAGACGCGCTCTTTGGCGACGATCTACCATTATGACAGAGAGCGGCAGGTGAGCATCTATGCTGATCTATTCGGTCTGGATCTGGGAAGTGCGGTGAAGTATACACGCCAGAAACTCTCTACGCTGCTGCCTGAGGGGGTAAGCTACCGCTTCACAGGCTTCGCCGAAGAGATGGAGAAGACTGCCAATGCCTTTGCTGCTGCACTGAGCCTTTCGGTGATATTGATGTTTATCATCCTTGCGATCCTCTATGAGTCGCTGATCCAGCCGGTGATCATCATGGTTGCGCTGCCGCTTAGCATCATCGGGGTTATGCTCGCACTCTATCTGAGCGGTGAACAGTTCAGTCTCTTTGTGATGATCGGCTTTATGCTGCTGATGGGGATGGTAGGGAAGAATGCCGTTTTGCTGGTCGATTTCGCCAATGAGGCGGTCAAAGAGGGCAAGGATACCGACAGTGCACTGATCGAAGCGGGTGAGAAACGACTCAGACCGATCCTGATGACAACAGTCGCGATGGTCTTTGCGATGATCCCGCTGGCAGTGGCTACCGGACTTGGGAGTGAGACCAAAGCACCGATGGCGATCTCTATCATCGGCGGTCTGCTTAGCTCAATGTTCTTGACTCTTTTGGTCGTCCCGGTCATCTACCGGCTGATCAGCCCTTTGGACAGATGGCTGCGCAAATGGTATGAGATAGGCAAAGTAGCGTAGGAGGTAATCGATGAAAATAGAAGCCAAAAAGAAAAAGATATCGCTGGTACTGGGCAGCGGCGGAGCAAGAGGGTATGCTCATATCGGTGTGATCGAAGTGTTGGAATCCCAGGGGTATGAGATCGTATCGATCGCAGGCTCTTCTATGGGAGCGCTGATCGGCGGACTCTACGCCTGCGGCAAGCTGGAAGCGTACAAAGCATGGGTACTTGGTCTTGATGCGATGGATGTGGCATCGCTGCTCGATTTCTCTATGCAGCACGGCGGTCTGATAGAGGGAGGCAAGGTGTTTTCGGTGATCCGCGAGATGGTAGGCGATATCAATATCGAGGAGCTGCCACTCTCTTTTACCGCAGTAGCAACCGATATCGTCAAGCAAAAAGAGATATGGTTCCAAAAAGGTGATCTTCTTGATGCGATCCGTGCGTCTATCGCTATTCCTTCGGTCTTTACACCGGTACACAGAGAGGGGATGGTGCTTGTAGACGGTGGTGTGCTCAATCCTCTGCCCATCGCACCCACCCTTGCAGATATCACCGATATGACCATCGCTGTCAATCTCAACGGTGAGAGCAGTGCAAATCTCAAGGTCAGCGTTCCTAAAGAGGAAGCGAAGAAAGCACAGAGTCTCTCTGATCTCTTTGTGGAGATGGCACAAAAGGCACAGACACTCTTCTCGCAGCCTGAAGGGGAGGAATCACGGGAGATGAGTATGCTTGAAGTGATGGGGCATACGATCGATGTGATGCAAAATGCCGTCTTTAAGTGCAAAATGGCAGGCTATGCACCGGATATCATGATAGATATCCCCTATGATGTCTGTGATTTCTATGAGTTTCACCGTGCCTATGAAGTGATCGAGATCGGAAAGATGATCGCAGAACAACAACTGAACAACAAGGAGTAAGAATGTACAAAA
>WFYB01000147.1 GCA_015490315.1 Sulfurovum sp.
AGCCCAAATTTGGTATCGTTTCTGTAGGGTTAATTGTTTATAGGTCATGCAATTCCTTTCTTTTTGGTCGAAAAAAGGATAACCTATATTCGGTTAGCCCGCTCTTTCTCGACTATCTTTTAGAAATTGCACTTATTGGTTGAATTGGCGAGTATTTATCTCTGCTCTTATTTAAGGATTGGATCCAGTATTAATTTTTGTTTACGCTTCTGTAGTTGTTGATTAATGATTGATTTACTCTCCTTTACGCTTGGTTAATTCTCATCGTTTATAATGGTATTAGAAAAGGTAGCCATTCCCTTTCAAGAGAACCTTGTTTTACTCCTTGTCCAAATTTGTAAACTTCCCTTGTTTCTCTCTTGAACCGGTTGCCTTTTACAGAAGAGCCTCACCCCTTTATCTCCCAAGATATTACTTCCCTTGTTTTTTTGAGGCTCTTCGCCCTTAGGGGTTAATCTACTTTAGGATAAAATACACACAATTAATTTATTATCATTAGGATTATATCATGGCAAAAAAGATTGCATCTGCAAGGATCTCTGCAGAGAGTTCCCGACTGCTTCAAGAACTCAATAACTCTCTGCCCTTTGACAAAGTGCTCTTCCGGGAGGACATAGAAGGCTCGCGTGCACATGCTTATATGCTCAAAGAGCAAGGTATCATCTCAGATGAGGACTATCAAAAGATAGATAAAGGACTGCAGGAAATATTGCTTGATATAGAGCAGGGGAAACTCAAGCTCGATGGTGACGACGAGGATATCCATATGGCGATCGAAGGTGAGCTGACCCGTCGTATAGGTGATGCGGGCAAAAGGCTGCATACCGCTAGAAGTCGTAATGACCAGGTAGCTTTGGATTTCAGACTCTATGTACAAAAGAGCAACAAAAAGATCGCAGCACTACTTATGGAAACTATAGAGACTTTTGTGCGTGTTGCCCAAGAGCATGCCGATGTGATGCTGCCGGGTATGACACATCTGCAGCATGCCCAGCCGATCAACTTCGGGTATCATATGATGGCGTATGCGAGTATGTTTAAGCGAGACTATGAGCGTTTTATGAGTTCGTACGAGCGAAACAACTACTCTCCCATAGGGTGTGCGGCACTGGCAGGTACACCCCACCCGATCGACCGGAAGATCACATCTGAGAAGTTAGGCTTCAAGGCCCCGACACTCAACTGTCTCGACAGTGTGAGTGATCGTGACTTTGCGTTGGAGATCTTGTTTAATATCGCGACGATGATGATGCATATGAGCCGTCTGAGTGAGGAGCTTATCCTCTGGAGTGCGGCTGAGTTCAAGTGGGTGACACTCTCTGACCGCCATGCGACAGGCAGTTCGATCATGCCACAAAAGAAAAACCCCGATATTCCAGAACTGCTTCGCGGCAAAACCGGACGAGTGAATGGCAATCTTGTGGCACTGCTGACGGTAATGAAAGGACTGCCGCTTGCCTACAACAAAGATATGCAGGAGGACAAGGAGGGTGTCTTTGACTCAGTCAAGACGGCACTGCTCAGCTTACAGGTACTTAATGAGATGATCGCCGATATGAGAGTCAATAAAGAAGCGATGGAGGCTGCCTGCATGGTAGGACATCTCACTGCTACTGATCTGGCGGACTATCTGGTCAAGGAGGCGGGTATTCCATTCCGTGATGCATATCATATCACCGGTAATGTTGTCAACCTTGCAGAGGAGCAGGGCAAAGATATCTCAGAGTTGACACTTGAGGAGTTGCAGCGTATTGACAGCTGTATTGGCAAGGATGTGGTCGAAATGCTTGACAATCGTGCGTCGATGAATGCCCGCCAGTCTGAAGGTGGCACGGCTACTAAGCGAACTTTGGAGCAGGTAGAGCATCTGAAACAGTGGTTGTCAACACAGAAATAATAAGGAAACAAGTATGAATGTATCAGTAGAGTATCTCGGAGAGAAAAAGTTTAAAGCCAATACAACAAAGTCGAGTTATATTCTCGATTGCAAAGAGATCACGCCTGTAGAGTATTTCGCTACGGGGATCATAGGGTGTACCGGGATCGATCTGGTGATGATGGCAGAAAAAGACGGGTATGTGATAAGCAACTATAAAGTAAGTGCCGAGATAGAGAGAAGTACAGATGTACCGATGAAGTTTGTTTCGATGCACATTATCTATGATTTTGAAGGCTCACTCGATCCGCAAAAGGCGAAGCGGTATATCCTCTCATCACTCGAGAGCTACTGCACGACAGTCAACTCGATCCGTGACAGTGTCAAGATCAGTTATACTATTATCCAAAACGGAGAGAAGATCGCTGACCATGCCTCTATCGCCTCAGGTCAGGGCGGAGGAGTCTCTCTTGACGATGGCTTTGGAGGAGCCTGCTGTTCGTGATTTGCAACTTTTCGTACAGATAACGCCCTATTTATCTGGACAAAGACCTTCGAGTTTTGCCTTCTCGATCAGTTCATCGAGATGAATGGCACGTTTGCCTCCTGGATCATCTTTGACACTTTTGCATAGTCCACATGAGGTACCGGCACCGGTGCGTTTCATGAGGGATTCCAGATCGCATGCTCCCACTTTGATCGCCTGCATGATCTCTCCGTAAGTAACTTCATTGCAGTGGCATACTGTATATATCTCATCAATGACATCTTCCATACTATTTCCTTATCTGTAAATTTTGATTTATCTATTGTAGTCAATTTGGTATTAAGTTGAATGATACTAAAGTAGCATAAGAGAGATCAGTAAGGAGCTTCAATGACCCAAGAAATATTGACGAGTACATTCCTCTCTCCGCATCAGGAAACAAATGCTGAAGGTGAGATCAGACATGCCGGTTTTGAATTTGAATTTGCAGATCTCAAACTTCCTGTATGCCTAGCATTGTTGCAGCAGGAGTATGGCGGGAAGATCGAGATGATCAATCCCTATTACTATAAGTTGAGCGAGACAAAATATGGCACTTTTAAGGCGATGGTCGATTTCCAGTTTTTGGTCAATTCGGAGTTAAAGAAATGGGTCAACAAAATAGGGCTTGAGGGGATACTCGATGAGGAGACAATAGCGTTGATAGAGAAGTTTATCGCTACTGTCGGTGAGTCGGTGGTGCCTTATGAGGTAACAACACCTCCTTTCCCTGTCAATGCGCTCTATGAGGCGCAAAAAGTCAAAGAGATACTCAGAAGAGCCGGTGCCAAAGGTACAAAGGCAAGTCCCGTTTACGCTTTCGGTATGCATATTAACCCTGAAGTGAAAGCGATTGATGTCAATGTGATTTTATATGACCTTAGAGCTTTTTTTGTACTCTACGAATATCTCGTAGAGTGGTTGAAACCGGATTTGACAAGGCGCATAACCCCGTATATCAAACCATTTGATAAAGAGTATAGGCTTTTGGTACTTTCTGAGTCGTATGCACCGACAATGCCAGAGTTTATAGATGACTACCTCCAATATAATCCCACTCGAAATCGAGCACTCGATCTGTTGCCACTACTTACATGGATAGATGAAGAGAAAGTACGCCGGGCACTCCCTGATGAGAAGATCGGCAAACGTCCTACCTATCACTATCGTTTGCCAGATTCGCGTGTGGATGAGGAGGAGTGGTGTGTCTGCGAGGGGTGGAACAGTTGGGCGCTGGTCGAAAGATTGGCAGAAGACAAGGAGTCTATGGATAAACTGGCTTTGGTTGCTATAGAGTACTTGGCCTCACCGCTCTCTATATTGCTCAAAGACAAATTACTCAGTGAGATAGATGAGTGGGTCAAAAATATATAGCCTATGCTCTCCAATAGAAAGTCTGGTAGGGGGTATCCATTGGTAATCGTAACAGGTTCGTCAAAGGGAAGCTATATCGCATGGCAATTCGTTCGTCTTTTGCTTTTGAGGTATGGTGTCAGGAGTGTATTTATCCATCCTGAGATATGGGATAAAAATGATGCCCGTATCGAAAAGATGAGAGGATTAATACTTTTAGGCGGTAAAGATATAAATCCAAAATTATATAAAGGCGAGCATCATCATACAATCTCTAAGTTGGATGAGAGACGTGATGAAATGGAACTCTATCTCCTCTCTTTAGTTGACAAAAATGATCTACCTTGCTTTGGGATATGCAGAGGTATGCAGATGATCAACCTATACTATAAAGGAACACTTTTCCCCCACATCGATGATTTGGATCTTTTTGAGAAGCACAAAAATAATGTGATGCCTTTGAAATGGATAGAACTTGCAGAAGGAACAAAATTATGGCATATAATAAAGGAAAAAAAGATCAAAGTAAATGCACTGCATCATCAGGCGATAGAGAGACTGGGAGGGGATATCATCAAGTCCGCCTATGACAGGAACGGCATCATCCAGGCGATAGAGCATACGCAGAGAGACTTTGTGATGGGCGTACAGTGGCATCCTGAGTTTATGCCTTACAGATGGCACAGCAGACGGCTTTTTTCTGCATTTAGCAGGAGAGTAAAACGTATAGCAGTGACATAAAAAGAGGCTGATGATGTGCAAAGGGAGGCTTTGGGTTGGTTTATGCTATATTTTTGTTATATAATAGGTGATAAAGAGTATATGTTTGGTGATTATGTAGTTAAGCAGTGAGGACATAAAGAGATGAAACGCTATTTGGGACAGAAGAAAGTGGCACGTATCTATATCGATAATCAGGACAAAGTGGAAGGAAAACCGCTTTGGGAAGAGATATTGAAAGGGGCAAGAGAGTATGGACTTGCAGGTGCGACTGTTTTTAAAGGAGTCTCCGGGATCGGTGTACGTGGTGAGATACACAGTTTCAATGTATGGAGTATCGCCCAGAAGCTTCCGCTGGTGATAGAGATCATTGATGATGAAGAGAAAGTACTTGGATTTCTTGAATCGGTGGATGCGATGATCGAAGAGGGGATGACCACGCTGGGCGATATCGAAGTCATACGCTACAAGCACAAGTGAGCAGCGACATGAATCTAACACTTTTACTGATGATAGGTATGGGCGGATTTTTGGGTGCGATCTCTCGTTTTTTGATCGCGAGCTATGTACAGAGCAGCACAGGATCACTCTTTCCTGTGGGAACATTGAGCGTCAATGTGCTGGGGAGCTTTGTCATCGGATTTGCTGCAATGTTTTTTGCGCAGGTGGTTGAGCCGGAGTATAAAGCATTTGTCATCACCGGATTCCTCGGTGCCTTGACCACCTTCTCCACCTTTTCATGGGAGAATGTCACGATGCTTCAAGATGGTGACTACGCCAAAGTAGCACTTAATATCTTTCTAAATGTCACGCTGACCCTTGCTGCTACGCTTCTTGCGGTCATACTCTTTAAAAAGATATATGGCTAAGTTTTCCTCTCTTTGGAACACTGCCTCCAGAGGACTCTCTTCATCTTCTTTTTTTGCCCCTCCATATATGAAATAACTTTTTTTGAATGATGCTATAATAATTGCATCGAGAATAGGGGAAAAGCGTGGAAATGCTCACAGAGATAATGGTCTTATTGTTTTTGCTGGTATTGGTGCTAATCTTTATCGGGCGCAAGAACAGTAAGCTGCTTGAAAAGATCAGTGTCTTGGAAAAGACTGTTGAGATGAAGGCGGAGAGTATTGCACATTTTAAAACGGTCTATACCAATTCACTCAAAGCCATAGAAGTACACGATGCACAGGCCGAAGAGATCCAAGAAAAGTCCAGAGAGATCGATGAGCTAAGACATGAACAGCGGCGACTGCAGCACCACATCGCAGATCAGGAAGAGACTTTTCATGTCCATCGGCAGCGACATAAGCAGGAACTCGAAGAGATCACAGCGAAGATGCAGGTACTGCAAGATAAGTTTGCCGCTGAAAAGGAGGAGATGAAGCAGCTGCGAAAGATCTATCAGACAGGTACCAAAGAGCGGCAGGCGAATGAACAGACAATAGAAAAGCTGCAGCAGGAACTCTCGCAGCAACAGATCAGATATGATGAAGAGACTGTACGGCTCCAAGCAGAGATCGATAAAACCTCCGATGCCTATAAAAGCTTGCAACAAGCATATGACAAACGTCTTGAGGAGATAACAGGGCTGCAGCAGAGCATCGAAGAGAAAACAGATGAGATCGCATCACTCCAACACAGAGAGCAAGAGAGAGAAGAGGCACATCGTATAGAGATAGAGCAGTTCCAAGAGAAGATATCCGAGCGGGAGCATACGGTCGCAGAACTTGAGGCAAATTATGCCCGCGCTAAGAAAGAGGCGGCAGTCAAACAGGAGAGGCTCGCAGGAGAGATAGAGAGACGGGATGAGCATATCGTTGTGCTGGTATCACAACAAGAGGCACTCAAAGAGAAGATCGCTAAGAATGAAGCGGATGTGTCACAACTGCAGGCAGCACTGGATGACGCAAATACGCAGTATCAGATACTCCAAAATAATTACGACACAACCGTAGAGGGCTACAAGGAGAACGAAAAAAATCTCCAAAATAGGATAGAAGAGGGTAAAGCCTCTATCGAGGAGAAGGTAGATGAGATTGATCGGCTGAATGCGGCACTGGCGAATACATTGGAGGAGAAAGAGAGACTTGAAGCGTTGCTAAAGAGCCTGCATGAGAAATTCTCTGAGCTTGAAGGGACGCACCATGCAGATATGGAATCGGCTCAGAAGAGAGAAGCATCACTCACGCAAACGATCGAAGCGAAAGTGCAGCAGTTTAAAGAGTTGGAAGCGAAAGCGGCTTTGGAAAAAGAGCGACTCGAGTTACAGGTTTTCGAGAGAGATGCACAGCTATCGCAGATGAAAGCGGAACATCTGGAGCAGATCAGCCAAAAAGAGAAGATGGTAGCAGCATTGCAGGAGCAGCTTGGAGATATGGGTGAGCAATCAGAGTATCTCCATAATGAATTGCAGCATTTGAGTATTGTCTATCAAGAGCAAAGTGTTTATATGGATGCGCTACAGAGAGAGTATGCAAAGACGAAAGAAACGATGCACAAAGAGATCAGCCGGATCACTGAGGAGCTTGAAGAGGAGAAGAGGGAGGCTTCACAAAGAGCACGGGAGTATGAGGAGAAGTTTGCTGCACAAGAACGTGCGTATCAAGATTTGGTTACTGAGCATACACTGCAGAGCGATGCTTATGAAAAAGAGTATCAGGCACTGCAGCTGACACTGGAGATGCTGCAGAAGAACCATACAATGATGCTCAAAGAGAGTGAGGAGCAGAAGCATAAACTCCAAACCCAACTGGATAAAAAAGAGACCTCACTGCAAAAGAGAGTGCAGATGATCCAAGAGCAGGAGAGACGCATAGAGGAAAATGAGGCTTCGATAGATGCACAAAAGGTGTTGATCGGTGAGAAAGAGGCAGAGATCCTTTCGTATCAAGAGGCGTTGGAGACGTTGAGGGATAAGAAGCGAAAAGAGAGCGACCGGCTGCAGAGGGAGATTGACCAAAAGGCAAATGAGATCAAAATCCTTCAAGAGGAACTGCAGAGCAGAGAACACGTACAGAGTGCACAGGTTGCCCAGTATGAAGAGGAGATCAGAAATCTGGAAGCAGCGCTGTCCGCTCTCCAATCTGAGCAGAAGGAGATGATAGAAAGAGCTGACAGCATTCAGCAGCAAGCCAAAAAGGAGATTGAGAGTTTGCAGCAGCAGATCGTTCAGGCAGAGCAAAACCATGCGATACTGCAGCATGAATCTGCGGCAAAAGAGAGAAAGCTGCAAGAAAAGCTTGAAGAGAGTCGGGAGAAGATCAGAGAGAAGAGCGAGGCGATCGAAGCATTGGAATCACAGATATCTCGCGAGGCACAGAAAATGCAGGAGCGGGAGAAGCGTTGGCGGTCAATGGTCGAAGAGAGGGATCACGCACGTGAGGAGATAGAGAGAGCCAAAAGCCGGATTGAACTGCAGATGCAAAAGCGTGCAGCGGATTTTGAGGCACAAATGGAAGAGAAGGAGCGTGCCTACAGAGAACTTGAAACGATCTATAGCCAAGAGAGAGAAGCAGGAGAAGAGGAGCGAAATAAGCTCTTGGAGCGTATAGCTGCGAAGGAAACGGAGATCTCGGAACTCAATACAAGAGTGCAAATGCAGGAAGCCAAGAAGAAAAACATTTTGATACAGCAGCAAAAGGAGCGTGAGGCATCACATAAACGTGAAGAGAAGCTCAGGATAGAAATAGAAGCACTCACTCATAAGGCTGCCAAAGAGCGAGAGCAATACCAAGAGAGTCTCAAAGAGCAAGAGGCATTACTCGAGCAGGTGACTCAAGAGGGTACTAAAAAACTGGAGCATGCAGAAGCGGAGCTTGAAGCGCTGCGAAATGCATACAGCCGCAAAGAAGAGGAGCTGCGACAGCTTCACTCCCAAATAACACTCCATGAAGGGAAATCGACGGCACAGAAAAGTGAGTTGGAGAAGAAGAATGAAGCATTGGCGACACTGCAGCAAGCGATGCATGAGATAGAGGCAAAAATGGATGCGCTACAGAGCCGCTACAGCAAAAGCCTGAAAAAAGCACAACAGACCATCAAAGTAAAACGTAAGGCGCTGGCAGCCAAGGAGGCGGAGATAGAGAAGCTAAAAGAGGAGGAGCATCTGCTCACAAGTATGGAGATACGGCGCCTCTACAGCAGAGGGATGAGCAAAAAAAAGATCGCCAAACGGCTGGATCTTCCTATCGGTGCTGTATTGGCTGTGATTGAACATGATAAAAGAGGATCAGAACTATAGTCCCCGAACCATCCTTCTGCTATAATGCTGCCAAAATCTTCCATGGACGGATAGCCGATGATACAACTGACCAACCTTTCCAAAAGCTTTGGAGGGCAAACCCTCTTTCGTGATGTCAATCTCAAAGTCACCAAAAATCAGAAGATCGGTTTTGTCGGACGTAACGGTTCTGGCAAATCGACACTTTTTAAGATGATACTGGGTGAGGAGAGCTGGGACGAGGGGGAGATCAGTATCCCCAAGAATTACCGTATCGGAGCACTGAAACAGCATCTTGTCTTTACCGAAAAGAGTGTTCGGGAAGAGTGTGCGCTGGTACTTCCAGAAGATGAGCAGTGGAATTTCTACAAGATCGAAAAACTCCTTTTTGGACTTGGGTTTACGCAGGAGGATCTGGAGAAAGATCCACTAAGTTTTTCGGGCGGCTATCAGATCCGGATCAATCTGGTAAAACTCCTGGCGACCGAACCCAATATGCTCCTTTTGGATGAACCGACCAACTACCTTGATCTCCCTTCTTTGCGATGGCTCAAAGGCTTTATCCGTGAGTTTGACGGAGAGGTGATACTGATTACGCATGACCGTGATTTTATGGATGCGGTAAGTACCCATACGATGGGTGTTCAGCGTAAAGGACTGAGGCTTGTGCCAGGAGACAGCCATAAGTACTACGCGACACTGGCACTTGAAGATGAAACCTATGAAAAGACCAAAGCCAATCAGGAGAAGAAGCGTAAAGAGCTTGAAGAGTTTGTCGCCCGCAACAAAGCCAGAGCATCAACTGCGGCAATGGCACAGTCCAAACAGAAAGAGCTGGACAAGATGGAAGCACTTGGTGAGCTGGAGAGTGATGCGACACTGGCATTTGACTTTAACTATGCGGATACCCCGGCAAAGATACTCTTGCGAGCAGAGGGCTTGGGCTTTGGCTATGATGTGGATGCCTCGCTCTTCAAAGATCTGGATTTTGTACTTGAGAAGGGTAAGCGGATCGCGATCATCGGGAAGAACGGCAAGGGAAAATCGACCCTGCTTAACTATATTGCTCAGGAGCTGCCGAGTCAGCAGGGTGCGCTGAGTTATCATTCGTCGGCAAAGTTTGCACACTTTGGGCAGACCAATATCGAGAGGCTCAATACAGTGGCTACCATTGTCGAAGAGATCGCTTCTATGAGTAAAGAGATCGGTATACCGCAGGCACGTACGATTGCGGGGCGGATGATGTTTTCAGGTGAACTTGGGGACAAAAAGATAGAGGTACTCTCCGGTGGGGAGCGTAGCAGGGTGATGCTTGGCAAGATCATCGCAACACCGGCAAACCTTCTCTTTTTGGATGAGCCGACCAACCACCTCGATATGCAGTCTATCGATGCACTGGCAGATGCGATAGAGCGTTTTGAAGGCTCCTTGGTGATGGTCACCCACTCTGAAATGCTGCTTCGCCGGCTTGCAGATGCTTTGATCGTTTTCCATAAAGACGGAGCGGAGTATTTTGACGGCGGTTATGATGAGTTCCTTGAGAAGATAGGCTGGGAAGAGGAGGAGCAGAAGGGCTCTAAGAGTGATGAGAAGAAAAAACCGAAGATCGACTACAAAGAACGAAAGAAACTGCGCAAAGAGTGCATACAGGCACGTAACGCTTTGCGAGATCCTTATAGAAAAGAGATCAAAACATGTGAAGATCAGATCGCCCAGATAGAGAAGGAGATCGCATGTGAGAACAGACTTCTGGAGGAGGCATCTCAAAATGGTGACAACAGCAGCATGATAGAGCACTCTGCCACTCTGGGGAAACTGCAGGATGAGGTCGATAGACTCTTTGACCGTCTGGAGATTGCGACAGAGAAAGAAGAGGAGATTACAGCTGAGTATGAGGAGAAGCTTGCCGCTTTGGATGGGTGAAACAGAAATATGCCAGAAGTGTATGCTCCCTCTTCCCCTCTATGATAGAAGAGGAGAGGGGGAAGCTCCGGTTTAGAGGCTCTTGTGCGGATCTTCGTGTGAGTGATCCCAGCGCAGTTTGCCTCCGCCAAGCAGGTGAAAATGCAGATGGAATACCTCCTGCCCGCCATCTGCTCCGTTGTTGGTGACAAGTCGGTAGCCTGTCTTGTCCACACCTACCTTTTCGGCAACTTCTTGTATAAACGGTGTCATTTTAGCCATGGTTTCAGGGTCGGTACTGTGGAAGTTTTCGATATGTTTTTTTGGGATGATCAGTACATGCACCGGTGCTTTGGGATAGAGGTCGTGAAATGCGAGAAAATCTTCATTTTCATGCACGGTATTGTTGGGTATCTCTTTATTGACGATCTTGCAGAATATGCACATTTTTGGTCCTTCGTAAATGATTCATTATGGGTTAATTATAGCATA
>WFYB01000148.1 GCA_015490315.1 Sulfurovum sp.
AGCCCAAATACGGTATCGTTTCTCAAGGGTTAACTGTTTATATTTCATAGTACTTTCCTGATTTTGTGGTGAAAAAAGGATAACCTATGCTCGGTTACCCCTCTCTTTCACGGTACTTTCTCAGAAATTGCACTTATTGGTTGAATTGGCGAAGTCATCATAGATCTGATAGAGGAGATACGCGAATCGATTGCCAATGCTGAAGCGTATTTGTTGAGTGTCGGTCTTTTGAGAGAGGATGTGAATGATCCTGATAAGCTGGTTCATGCGGGTGAGGCTCTGGTGAGCGGTTATGATATCGATCACCATAACAAGGTATTGCGACTTGAAGTTAGTGATGGCGATAAAGGGGTGACAGTAGGAGAGCTGATCCCTCAGCTTCTGATCTTGGATATGGATGCAATGATGTATCAAATCAAGGTGGATGTCAATGCGCAATACAGTGATATAGATGTCGCAGGGTTTGGGAAAAATGACGAAGAGCAGCGGTTTGTGCTCTTCATAAAGATATAAAATACCTCTTTACAAGAGGGTTATACGCCTAATTACGCGTATACAGACTCTTTGCCAAGCTCTTTTGCAAGTAGTGCATAGAAGAGTGCTCTATATTTGTTCCTGTTTGAGCTACCCATTGCTTCACAGACTTTTTTGATGGCTGCATCGATTTTCGCATCGTCAGTGACACCGAGTTTTTTCTGTGCGAAGTTCTTTTTGACAGTTTCGAGTTCAGAACTCTGAGAACATGAAACCGTCTCACTGTCCTTTTTATAGATAGATGGACCGAGACCTACAGTGACTTTTGTGATCAGATCCTCAGAGAGGCTCAATCCAAGCTTTTTCGCTTCTGCAATATACTGCTCTATCTTTTCATCTCTTTTGCTCATTCTTCTTCCTTTTAGTGTGATTTTACACTTAATTATAGCTTGTAATTTGTTTCAGGTCAAATCCCAAATCTCGAAATAGAAATTCATGACTTTGTATTGTCATCGCATTCACGGACTTCGCATAAAATCATCGCCGAACCTACGGGTGCGACTCAAATTTTATGCAAACCCCGTAAATGCGAGCACAGCACAAATTCAAAGAATCTTATTTCGAGGTTTGGGTAAATGCTTGGGATCTTGTGCGAGCAAAAGCCAGTTGAGATTGATCTTTTCGGATTGGCAGAAGTATGCGAGTGCCTCATAGGGAATCTTTTTGCGTCGCTTGATCACTGCATAGTATTGGGGAGACAGTGAGAGTGAGAGGGCGATCTCTTTGTCAAGAATCTTCTTTTTTTCACTTTTTTCTGACAAAATCTGTTTGAATCGCCCCATCGTTTCGTCAAAATCTATCATAGCTATCCTTTTTTTAATGATGATAGCTATGATACTATAAGCGAGAGGCAGAGCGAGAAAATATGTCAAATTGACCTATATTACCGATGATATGGCTTAAAACTTCTCGCTGTCTATTTCAATGACAGTATGGACATTCCCTCTTGGGTTGAAGTCTGCGATCAGTTTCATCGATTTTGGTTTCAGTTTGCTGTAGAGTGCATCGAAGATCTCATTGGAAGCATTTTCATGAGAGATGTATCGGAACATAAATGAGTTGATATAGAGTTTAAGTGCTTTGAGCTCGATCACTTTTTTATCAGGGATATAGGAGAGTCTCAGCGTCGCAAAGTCAGGGTAGCCTGAACGTGGGCAGAGACACATAAATTCAGGCAGTTCTATATTGATGGTGTAGTTCTTTTCATGTTCGTTAGGCCAGAAATTTTCTTCATTGTTGATGTCAAAATTGCGTATCTCTTCTTCACCGTATTTCATAATTGTCTATCCTTTTTTCAATTGTATCTGTTGATAAGCTGTGCTTCATTCAGGGGTTTTTCGATACCAAAGCCCTGCAGATAATCGATGCCAAGAGCGATCAACTCATTTTTCTGCTCTTCTTTATCGACCCACTTTGCCACCGTTTGCACATGCAGGCTTTTTGACATGCCTATCAGAGAGGAGAGCATAGCGTGGGTCGTCTGATCCTGCAGGTGGGTGACATACTCGCGATCGAACTGTACCATATCAAATTTAAAATGTTTCATATACTCCATGGAGGCATTGGAGGAGCCGAAATTGTCGATGCAGATGCGTATGCCCCGTTGCCTGAAGGTATTGAGTGTCTGAAAGTATCCGCTCAGGTCGTGATGCGTTTTTCGCTCATAAAGCTGGATGATCAGCCGGGAGGGCAGGATCGTTTCCTTTTCGATCAAGGCAAAGAACTTCTCCTGAAAAGATCTGTTCCTTAAAGAGAAAGGAGAGAGATTGAAAGTGAAAGAGACGCTCTCATCTACCAAAGGAAGTATTTTGACAATGTGTTCTGTCAAGGCATAGTCATATTCGACACCCAGCCCAAGCCTGTTGATGATGGGCAGATAGACCCTCGGGAGGATCTCTTCTTGATCTGATGAGACCATTTTGGCAACTATCTCATAAATATCAACGGTATTTGTATGTGTATTGAGCAGGGGACGGAATGTCAGCCGGAATGCTCTTTTTTGCAGGGCATCGATAATATGCTGTTCGATCTCACCGATCTCCTGCGCATTTTTGACATTGTTGGCTGCTTTTCTTCGCTCTTTGCCCGGTTGGATATCCTGCGCCAGTATCAGGTCTTTTAGCCCTCCGAGTATCTGTTCAATATTGCCCTGGGCTTCTGTCACGATGGCAAAAGCGTAGTCTATCTCTATCTCATCTATGATTTTGTTCTCTTCGATAAAGGTTTCAAATATCTCTTTGATCCCCTCTTTGTTACTGTCAAGTGCAATGACAAATTCCGCTCCGAAACGTCTGGCGATGAGCGGATTTCTGAATCCATAGCGTGTGAGCATGCTGTTGAGCTTGTGAATGATGGTATAGAGAAGAAGGTCAACCTTCTCTGTACCGTAATTTTCGTTGATCACCGGAAGGTTCCTGATGACCAGCAGTACAAGTGTATTGGGCTTGTATGCCTGCAGCTTTTCGACAAACGCTTTTTGGTTGTAGCTCTGTGTCGTTTGATCGACCACACTCTCTTTGACGCTGAGATCGATGAGAAAATAGTTGAAATAGACGGTAATAAAGATGATTGCAGCGATAAGGAAACCGTTGATCGGCGTGAGTTCAAATTTTCCCTCTTGGACAAAGAGCGCATAGAAGACGAGAGAGACAAGCATGAGTACCGGTACACCGGCACGCAGTGCAAGCTTAAAGCGGCGTTCCCTCTCTTCGAGTTCAGACAGCAGCATCAGACATCCAGATGCTTGACATCTTTGGCGTGCTGTTCGATGTAGTTTCTGCGCGGCTCGACTTCATCTCCCATAAAGAGCGTGAAAGTTTCACTTGCATTCTCGATATCATCGATCTTGACCTGAAGCAGTACGCGGTTCTCCGGAGTCATGGTGGTCTCCCAAAGCTGCTCAGGGTTCATCTCCCCCAAACCTTTGTATCGCTGGATGTAGGCACCCTTTTTGGCATTGGCTTCTACCTCTGCGAAGAGCTCAAGCAGATCCTTGTCCTTGAATTCATCAGTGATATGTTCCTGGATCTTCTGGTAGATATGGATCGCCTCATTGTAGTGCGGATTGGTAAAGAGTGTCTCGTCAACGATCAGCTCTTCAAGACCGTCATTGGTCTGTACAAAGTAGTGCAGCTTCTCTTCTGTGACTGCTTTGTTGAGGATATTGTACCCCAAATCAGCGATATACTTCTCCAGTGTTTTTGCCAGCTCTTTGTTGGAGGTACCGATGATATCCGGATTTTCGATCATATATCGCAGTACCTCGACAAGGGCAAAGCGCTTTTCAATCTCTTTGAGGGTCATCTGATAGTAGCCTACCAGCTTAAAGAGGTCGATGAGATCCGCCTGCCCCATTGTCTCGCTCTCTATCACGGATATACCGTTTTCGATGAGGAAATCCTTGAGTGCTTTCTCATCTTTGAGGTAAGTCTCATTTTTCCCTTTTTTGTAGCGATAGAGCGGTGGCTGGGCAAGGTAGAGATAGCCATTCTCAATGACCGGTCTAAGGAAGCGGAAGAAGAAGGTCATCAAGAGGGTCTGAATGTGGCTTCCGTCGACGTCAGCATCGGTCATGATGATGATCTTGTGGTATCTTAGCTTCTCTTCATCAAACTCGTCTCCGATCCCGCAGCCCAGCGCCGTAATCATATTTTTGATCTCGTCAGATTTGAGGATCTTTTCCAGCCGTGCTTTCTCCACATTGAGGATCTTACCTTTCAGCGGCAGGATAGCCTGAAAGACCCTGTCACGTCCCTGCTTGGCAGAACCGCCCGCCGAGTCCCCTTCCACCAGATAGATCTCAGAGATTTCAGGGTCTTTGCTTTGGCAGTCTGCCAGTTTGCCCGGGAGTGTTCCAATGCTCATAGAGTCTTTACGCTTGACAAGATCTTTGGCTCTTTTGGCAGCGTCACGTCCGCGTGCCGCCAAGAGTACCTGTGCCATGATCGCTTTGGCTTCGATAGGGTTCTCTTCAAGATATTTGTTGAACTGTTCAGAGAAGAACTTCTGCACAAGCGGCCGTACATATGAGGAGCCGAGTTTGCCTTTGGTCTGTCCTTCGAATTGTGGTTCAGGGACACGTACGGAAACAATGGCGATCAAACCCTCTTTACAGTCATCTCCGGTAATTTTGATGCCCTTCTCTTTGGCAGAAGCGTTTTTGGCGATGTAGCTCGCCATCGAGCGTGTCAGTCCGGCTCTAAAGCCTGCTTCATGGGTACCGCCCTCCGGTGTTTTGATGTTGTTGACAAAAGAGAGTGTCTTCTCGCTGTCCGCATCACAGTACATCAGTGCGATATCGATCTCGATATCATCCGCTTTGCCTTGGAAGAACTGAGCCGTTGTCAGAGGCGGTTTGGTGTTCATATCTTCTACAAACTGTTTGATACCGCCTTCAAAATGGTACTTCTCTTTTGTCTGATCGCGTTCGTCTTTAAATTCGATCGTAATACGCGGATTGAGATAGCAGAGCTCCTTGAAGCGTTTCATCAGGATCTCTTTTTGGAACTCTACGCTCTCGGTGAAGATGGAGTCATCGGGCCAAAACTCGATCTTGGTACCGGTCTTTCTGGTATTTCCCGTGATCTCAAGCGGTCCCTGAGGGATACCCTTTTCAAAATCCTGCTCATGGATCTTGCCGTCACGGAAAATGGTCAGATGGAGCTTCTTGGAGAGTGCATTGACGACAGAGACCCCAACCCCGTGAAGTCCACCGGAGACCTTGTATGTATCTTTGTCAAATTTACCGCCGGCGTGCAGGACAGTCAGTACGACAGTCGCAGCAGACATTTTTTCGGTAGGGTGCTCTGCGACCGGGATACCGCGTCCGTTGTCTTCGATGATCGCTGAACCCTCTTTGGTCAGTGTCACTTTGATCGTATCACAGAAGCCCGCCATCGCTTCATCGATAGAGTTGTCAACGACTTCGTAGACCAGATGGTGAAGCCCTTTTGTAGAGGTGTCACCGATATACATTCCCGGTCTTTTTCTTACTGCTTCAAGTCCTTTGAGGACTTTGATGTTACTGGCACCGTATTCAGACATATTTGACTCCATGTGTTGATGGGGAAGGAGACGCGTATAGACGCGCTTTCAAACCCGTATAAGTGTAACTATTTTATCTAAAATTTGCTTAGAAATCGGGGCAGCTGAGAGGGCTTTAGAGCTGCATGCCGTTTTGGCGTTTTTTGGTGCTGACAAGGTCGATATTTTCGGGAGTTGTAAAAGCTTTTTTCTCATAGGCATCGAGGGCATATCTACCGATCATGGCAGCATTGTCAGAGCAGTATTGCAGAGGGGCTGTGTGCATGGTTTTGCCAAACTCATTACAGAGCTCTTCGTAGGCATTTCTGAGGTAGATATTGGCCGAGGCACCGCCAACGATCGCAAAGTCTTTGATGGGTTCGGATTTGAAGATTTTTTTACTCTTTTGAAGCAGATGCAGTTTGACCGCTTTTTGGAATGAGGCGGCAAGGTCACACTTGTCCTGATGGCTCATTGCCTCTGCACCGCCAAGCTTCTCAACGACAAGTCTGACGGCATTTTTCAGTCCGGAGAGGGAGAAGGCGATCAGTTTGGAGTTGCGAAGCGGTACAGGGAGGTCGAAACGGTTCTCGTCCCCCTCTTTTGCAAGCTGTTCGATGATGGGACCGCCGGGGTAGCCAAGTCCCATCATTTTGGCAGTCTTATCAAAGCTTTCTCCCACGCTGTCATCCATGCTGGTTGCCAGTATCTCCATCTTCTCAAAACTCTCGACACGCAGTACCATCGTATGTCCGCCGGAGATCAGCAGTACCAGCAGCGGAAAACGGGTCGGTTTCTCGATAAAGAGTGAGTAGATGTGCCCTTTGAGATGGTGTACGGGGATGAGCGGAATATGAAGCAGTGATGCCAGCGTTTTTGCCATAGCGATCCCCTCAAGGAGGGTTACTCCCAGCCCCGGCTGATTGGTGACGGCAACGGCTTTGAGTCGGTCAAAGTAGGGTTTGGTCTCTTCAAGGATATTGGGCAGTGCCACGGCATGCAGACGAGATGCCAGTTCGGGCACCACACCCCCATAGCAGGCGTGCTCGGTTTCCTGGGAGATTTTTTTGTGGTAGAGTACCTTGCGGGTATCGATCTCGGTGATAGCGATGGAGCTGTCGTCGCAGGAGCTCTCTATGCTGAGGATCATGAAAATCTCCCTGAGAGATTTTCAAATGAAGAATGAGGAATGAGGAATGAGGAATGTCGGTATGCGTTGCCTTGCAACGCTTCTATGAATGGATTATTTATTTTTAGGTTGCTCATTATTGATTCCTTATAACAAGTTTTTCTATCGTTTCCCACTTCCCAAACCCGCTGTCAGCATTGATATGTCCGGCATTGTGCAGTATCTTTAGTGGAACATTGTAGTGTGTTGCGATCTGTTGCGCTTCTTCCACGCTGATCCACGGGTCATTGTCAGAGACAAAGATCTCTGCCTCTTTGGCATGCAGGTCTTGGGGCAGGGGACAAGGGAAAAAGCTTTTGATCGTATGTTCATCGGTATGCAAACTGGGAGGGGAGACCATAAAGAGCCTCTCTACCGGAGCGATACCCTTTTCGCAGAGCCAAAACCAGAGGGTATTGGCAAGAGAGTGGCAGACAACGGTATCGGGACGGAAATCCTCCAAAATGGCTTTGACCTGCTTGATCCAGCGGTTTTTGGAGGGGTAGTGGGGATGCTGGATGAGCGGGAAACTGACAGTGCCGTAGTTTTTGGTTACTTCCATAGCAAGATGTGCCTGCCAGTGCGGGTAGTCGCTGCCGCCCCAACCGTGCAAGATAAGGACTTTCATGAGAATCTCCTGAGGAGATTCTCAAATGAGGAATGAGGAATGAGGAATGAGGAATGTTGGTATGCGTTGCGCTGCAACGCTTTTATTATAGTTTTTCGGTTGCTCATTACTCGTTGCTCATTTAGTAATTGCA
>WFYB01000149.1 GCA_015490315.1 Sulfurovum sp.
CAGCAACAAAGTCACGGATCGTATCTTTTGCTTCTTTCACCGCAGAGACACCTCTATCGCTGTCGATAAACGGGAAGATCGCCGGCAGGACTGCAAATGTGAGCCTATCGAAGATCCGTACACGTCTTGCATCTTGCAAGAGAGGATCTGCACTGCAGGTCTGATAGTTCCAGACACGAACCCCCATAAACTCAATGAAGCTTGTGATCTGGTGATTGGTCAGGTTGTCCGTCTCATCTCCAAGGCCAAGTAGGAATTCTGTTTCATTGACTGTATCGCTCACCGGCACCACTTTGTTTGAGATTGAGAAGCTCCAGCCCACCTCCCTAACCGGATCACTTCCGTCGATATAGGTACGCAGCAGCGCCATCGCAAATGCGGAACTAAATGCGGCAGAGCTGTCTGAGAGCGTGTCCCAGTCCATCAGATTGGTATAGAGCGGTGTGACACGTTCGCTGCCGTACTGATCTCTTTTAGTGATAGCATCGCTTCCATTGCTTGCCTCAAGGTCTATAAAGCTTCGTGCGCGCAGATAGTCGCATGCCGAGATAACGGCATTGGCGATATCTCTGTCACTCGTATGATCTGCCACCCCGATGACATCCGGTCTGGTCTTGAACTTGCTTGGTGCTTTTTTGATCTCGTTGATCGCATTGATCACATTTGTTTTTTGCGTTGCTGCCGTTGCGCTATGCTTTGCTACAGATACGATAAGGGGTACGCGAAGATCATACTTTTTTGTTGCCCACACCAAGTACTTAAACAGATTTCCTTTGATCGTGCCGGCAGAAATAGCTGCCTTGATCTGCTGCTCTGTTCTTCCGGTTAAAAAGTGATCAAGCCCCTTTTGGAGGCTATCAAAATAGAGCATCTCGTTTTGGCTTACCTCATTGCTTGTGAGCACCAGAGCCAAAGGCTCATTTGCGCTTACGCTTACGGGTCTGCTTCCTACGGCCTGCCAGTTGGCGACCACGCCTCTTTGTGTACTCATATTATTCTCCTTTTGATTTGATACAATGTTTTGACTCTAAGAGCCGCAGCAGTTGACACAGCGCCTTCTCGAATCTGGTTGCTTGACCATTTTCCATCCTTCGTCCGATATGGCTACTGATTGTCTCATCCTGGCTCCCGTTCCATAGAAGCACATTAAACATCTGGTCTACTACAAGAAAAAACCGCATTAGGCGGTTACGCTTTTGAATGTCGGATTCAAACTTTTTTATAAGCTCTTCTCTACTCATGAAACAGTGCCTTTATCTCTTCATCATTTGTGTCCGCTCCGAATGCCCTTGCTTGTTCGATAATGTTGTTTGCTTTGTCTACCTCCCCCGCTTCGATAAGTTTGGAGACTTTTATTCTAAATGCTTCTATTCGCGAATTAAAGGCCAAAATTGCTTCGTGCCACGTATTTCCTTTTTGAATAATCAAGTTTGCTAACGCATCAACGCTCAATCCTTGTAGGTCTGCTTCAAGCTGAAGCTTGTCAGCGTATAAACCGCTTCCTTGGTATTCTTTTGCTATTTGATATTTTTCCTCATATCTTTTTACTTGTTCATCTGTAACTTCTCTGCCCGCTATGTAGTTTTTAGCTTGTTTCGATTTACTATCACACAGGCTGTTTAGTTTGGAAACGGTGTTTTCTTTTTTTTGTGTTTCTGACTGAAAATCACGACAAAACAAGGTGCCTGTTTCAGTATCGATGCAATTGGCATTCGCTCTGACCGATTTTTCCCAATTTTCCTCTGAAATTGCAATATTCGGGGTAGGAATTGTTTTATGTATATCCCTGTCGTACCAGCCGAGTATTTCTCCAGTTTGCTCTATGTAATGTACATATTTCATTTTAGTATCCTATTGCAAAATAATAGAATTCAAATTCTCCGTCATATGAAGAATTAAGTCTATCAAGTGAAAAGCCCGTTTGCGTGTACCCATACGTCATCACGGCTCCGGCATTTTCTACAGTAGAAACGTGGCCGCCTACAGAAACATATACGCAATTGTTTGGAAAGGCTATAGGGAAAATAACAGTATTTACCGCATCATTCGGCGAGGAGGCAATACCCCATTGCAGAATTAGTCCACTACTGAGTATCTCGTAGCCACTTTCGGACAGCAGCACGCCCTCTGATCGAAGATATCTCCTGTCAGCCTGTCCAAGTGGTATAGATTCATCTTCATTGATTGCATCGGCAACCTTGAACCTTTGAGTTGGATCTCCCTCTCTATCTGCCTTTGTGGACAGCGTACTAAGAAGGGATGCGATATCAAGATCATTGCTTTCGATCGCATTCTGTATCTCGATCAAAGTATCATAGGCACTTGAAGCGCCGGCAGAAATAGCAGCAATGATGTCCGACTCAATCTGTGCAGCGCTTTTCCCTTGCAGCGTGGAGGCATCAACGCCGGCAATGATCTGCGCGGCAAGCGATTCCACCTGGGTTTTCAGCCAAAGCGTACGGTTGGCCAATGCGGTGTGAGGACGGTTGTCTATCCCGTCAGGGCCTCCCTGTACCGGATCGGTTGTTTCGAGCTGATATACTCCCGATTCCCACTGTTCTAATTCACTCAAAAAAGCCATATTTCCTCCTATAATACGCCATGCGTTTGTTGGCCATCGTAGTAGATGGCGCCGTCTCTTTGCCGTCTTGGTGCTATAAGTCCGAGAAACACAGATCTTTTTGCCTGGTAGGCACAGATCAGTTTTTTGACAAGAATCTCTTGTCTTCTTGATATAGATGTTTTAAGCACAACATAGAATTCAGCCCAGTGCGTAAAAGCAAAATCATAAATATACTGGCCATCATTGTGTTTTGAAGATCCATTGTATCTGGTAAGTCCATTGCGCTTTATGTCGTATCTGTAACTGTCTCTGTTCCTATACTCGACTACTTCCGCTTCATGCCCTGTCGTGCTTACAGCGATAGACCGCAGCATTTCCTTGATTGCGAAAACAGTACCGGCATGCCTATGTCGATCACGGCTTGAGTAAATAATCTTTCTCTGCTCTGTTTCTGAAAGAAGGTCACTCCACTCCTCTCCCTCCTCATCGGCAAAAAAAGGCAGATATGCGAAAGGACACTCTCTTGGGTCATCCGTGAAGAGATCCTGGCTTGTGAGTGCGTGACGGTCATCTCTTGCCGAGTGATAGTATGTGCGCAATGCTTCATTGATATAGCCTGGCAAAATCATGGAGCAGCCTCCACATTGAGTTGATAGCTAAATCGCAGCACCTCGTTCCAGTCGGCCGCAATGGCATATGCTGGCGTATCCAGCGCTATATCAACAATATGCTTATCCCCAAGCAGATCGTAGATTTTGGGTACTGTCAATTTGATACCAAAAACGCCCTCGTACGCAACAAATCGTTTTTTAATCGATTCAATATCAACAAGTTCGATATTGTCAGCGAAGAGCGTAGCACGAATCCTCACATCTATGACACCGGCTGGAAAAACATTGACCGTGTCGCTAAGAGGTCTTACCCGTTCGCCGTTTAGTGTGTCCGCAACCTGCGCTATCATGTCGACAGGCGTAATAAAGTCTTCCCCGATTACAGCCACATTGACGATACCTCCGCCGCCATTTTGTATCGATACTTCTTTGACCCTGACATCCGCACTTTTGGCGTAATAGATATAGGCTGCTTCACTTCCTGCTGTGCTTTTTCTCTCTCTGCCAAGCCAGATCCGCTCTCTGTATCTATCATCGTCTTCGTGCTCAGCGCCACCGCTAAAGCTTGTAACTTGAGACACAGAAACAACCCACGGGATAGGCGTTAGGATTGTTTCTGTCTTCACAGAACTCTCCCGTACATAGCTGTCCAGTACCGCTACGCCATCCGAACTTGTTTCCCCGGATCGTATAATCACCGGCGCGAGAATATGTGATGTCTGATCTCCGTCTCCCAGCATAAGCCCAGAAGAGATGATGGTGTCGCTCGTTTGTGGAGCAGAGAGTGTAAAACGCACGGTTGCCGTCGGCTTCTTTCCCTCAAGCCGCTCGATACCAAACCTTGTGGTGCCGATATGATCGAGGTTGGATCCTGTTGCATATGCCAAGAAGAGCTGCCTGATCCTTGCATTGAGTGAGGCTCGCAGCAGCATCTCATCATAAGCATCTGCCTCGATGAGTGTCATCAGGTCATCCGCTTCACTCGGTTCGTAGCTAATACCTTTTTGTAGCAGCAGCTCTTTGATTCTGCCCAGTTTTCTTTCCACAATGTTCTCGTAGGATAGTTCCTCTATGATCGTCGGCGCCGGCAGCTTACGCAGTGAAAACAACATGCACCTCCTCTTCACGCTCTCCGTCAAAAAGACGAAGGTTTATTTCTCCCTCTTGGCTATGGATCTCTCTGATCTGCAGCTCTGGGAGATTTCTCTCTATCGCTTCGGCACTGTAGGCTACTGCATCAAGTCTATACTCGGTATTGTAGTTTCTGTCGATCAGCTCAAAAAGTCTGCTGCCAAACAAAGGACGCATGACTCTTGACCCAAGAGGGGTCATTAACACACGTATCACTTTGTCCTGCATGTCCAGCATTTTGGTCTGCATTATCTCTCCTTTGCCGTTGCGCCGTCTGTTGTCGTATGGGTATGCCCTGTCAGGTCGCCTCTGGAGTCTCTGATGTCTCCTGATACGACAAGGTCGCCGCTCATAAAGACAGTCGGCGTATCGATAGATACGGAACCGGGTGCGGTGATATTGATATTGTTGCTGTCGAATACCACCCTGTTCCCTCCCGCCTCCAGTATCGCATTATCGGCACCTGCGCCGACAGGCTCTTTGCAGCTTGTATTAAATATCGCGGGAATGACGATGCCGTAATCAGCGTCGCCGCCTGGACTGATAACCGTCACCTGCATGCCCACAAGCGGCGGCACCCAAAGTCTGAAAAAGCTATTGGAGAGACTTGCTACCGGCAGCCAGTCAGTGACACGTTCATATACAGCTACTCGTACAAGCGCTTTACCCCCTGCAGCACGGCTCTCTACTACCGTACCGAAGCTCACCATCGCTCCCAGTCGGCGCTTTAGGTCTGAAAGCTCTGCGTAGACATCCATTACCGTTTCTCCGCGTCCGTATCGTTTTTAGGTACACTGACGCCAAACTTTTTGGCCGCAACCTCTTCAAGCATCATGAGTCCTCGTGTCCCCATGTGTGAACTTATTCCCACCATGAATGCCGTAAGCATTTTGTCGACACTGGCATATTCGCAAAGATAAAAGGTCATTACTCCTATAAAACCAGATATGAAAAGATCCCCGATAAGTTCGGAGAGACTGAATCTTGCAACAATGCCGGTCTTCACTTTTTTGATGTGATGAACTATGCCACCCCAAAGCGACAGAATGAGCACCCAAATATAGGTGATCAAAGAGTAGTTGCTTGGGTCATGCTGCGGCATAGTATTTCCTTTGGTTTGCTCTCTCATTAGTATCCACGCTCAACGCCTTTTACCTTCTCGAAAGTGCGAAAAGCCCCAAAGCCGAGCATGCCTCCCATTAACATCATTAGCGTACCGATGTCAAGCTGCGGCATCTCTACAGAAATGCCGGCCGCACTTAGCCACACAAAAAGAAGCGGCTGCACGATGTAATTGTATGCAAGGGCTGATCCGCTGATCCACCCTATAAAAGGACGCCACCCCGCCACAAAGATGCTTTTGTGCTGCGCCTCCGTTTTATTGACATCCATCTGAGCCATTTTGAGTCTCGCCTCAAGCTGATCGAGCGCGAGCATAATCTTTGCCTGTTCTGCCGGATCTTCTATCTTTTTTCCGGTGATCGCTTCACGCAGGCTGGTAAAAATGCTGCCGACATCCCCCAGACTGAAGTCCATTAACCCCATCGGTGCTCCTTTCTGTTTTTTTTGATGACCTGTTTCTGATCGAATGCTCGAAGTATAGAGGATTTTAAGCAGCGGAGTAAAACACGAAAGGATGGTGACATTCTTGCTGTGTATTTCGTGCTGTACTTTTCGCGCACTATTGCCTTATGATTACACCCAAAAAGGAGCGGCATGATCGAACGCAGTCATCAAACCATCGTCGATGCGCTACGGCAAGACAAAAAGATCTATGTTGACAGATATTATGGTCAGCTCAGCGACTACAAAGCACCGGATCTATCAAAAGATGAATTTCCCAAGATTCTTGTTGATTTTACAGGCGATCGGCGAGACGGTATGGATCGCGTCCTCTCCTTCAACCTTTACTTTGTACACATCGCCTACTCTGCCAATAAAGACTACAGGCAAGCGAGCCTGAGCACACTGGCAGCGATGATGGAAAAGGCTGAAAAGCATCTTGACAAAATAGAGACAATACCAATCACCACAAAGTCATCACGCAAGATATTTGACGCGAAGATAGACCAGGGATACCTCAGTGTCTTCAGTCGAGGTATAGAGGCACACATCACAGACGAAGGAGTATATCAGTGGATGGATTCATAGCGTGTCGCATAGACAAAAAAGCAAAGCGGTGGCAGCCTATCGCCACGACTGGCACATGGAGCGGGCATACAGCAGGTAAATTCACGCTTCAGACCGAAGACCTTGAGACGATCGTTGCAAACTTCAAAAGGCTGGGGCTTGATGTCGTTGTTGACTATGAGCATCAGTCGCTGTATGGAGACAAAGCACCGGCGAGCGGGTGGATACGCCACCCAGACGGGCTTCGGGTGCAGGATGGTGCACTTGTGGCATATATCGAGTGGACAGATGCCGCCAAAGCTCAGATCAAAGCAGGAGAGTATAGATATCTCTCCCCTACGCTGGTACCGCACGGTACCGATCCCAAAAGCGGAGAGGATGTCGGGTGGACGCTCCACTCAGTCGCCCTGACAAACACACCTTTTTTTAACGAGTTGCCGCCCATTGCGGCCAAAAACCAATCATCCAACAAAAAGGAGACAGAGATGACAAAAGAACAAATGGAAGCGCTGCAGGCAGAAAATGCGGCACTCAAAGCAGAGCTTTCCAAGACAAACGAAAAACTGAAAGAGATGCAAAAGGTGGCAGCATCAGCCAAGGTCAAGGACGCTATCGCGGCAAAGAAACTGCATCCGGAACAGGAGCAGTGGGCATGCGACTACGCTATCAAGGATCCAGAGGGATTCGATGCCTATCTTGATGCGGCAAAACCACAGCCCGATGTGCCGGAAAACAATATCTACCCTGCGACGAACAAGCCAGAAGCCGAAGCAATCGGCATGGATAGAATTTAAAAGGAGAAAAGATGCCATTTAATGCAGTAACCCAAAAAAACACTATCAACGAAAACAGCGTGATCAACCGCACACATCCACCGGTAATTGTCACAAAAAAGACAGACGCATCTGTCACGACACCGTTTAAAAAAGGGACAATTCTCGTATCCGGTGATAACGGAGTTGCCCCGATGGCTGCCTATGATGCAGCCGCGGAGGTACAGCAGGAGACCGTTGGTGTCGCAGTCAATGATTTCGATCCGGATCATGGAGATCTGGTTGAAGTGCTTGTTCACGGTACCGTTACAGAAGAGATGCTTGATGCAGATGCAGACCAGATCGCACTGCTTGTCAGCCAGCACCCAATCTACGCCATCTAAGCAAAAGGAGAACAAGATGCCATTAAAAAACATTATTACTCAAAAAAACGTAAGAGAGCAGCTGGGTAAGCTCTCTCCGCTAAACACCCCGGTCATGGATGATATCTATCCCGCCTCTGTCAGAGATACCTATCCGTTTGATACGATATCGCTTGAAGAGGTTACGTCTATTGCAAAAGCGGTACCGGTGATCAGCAGAGGCTCTTCCTCCGTGACACTTGGCGGCGGAACAACCTCTGCACAGGCGATCGAACCATTGCCTGTCAGTGTAAACAAGCCTGTTACGGCCGCAGAACTGAACCGTATCAAGACGCTGTCAGCGTCTGGTCAGTCATCCTGGCTGCGAAACACGATCGACTTTGCAAGACGCACCGTCAGATCGACCACGGAGGCTTTGTGTGCACAGTCACTTACAGGCAAGATCTCTTTTGCCATGAAAACCGAAGATGGGCTCGATACCTATGTTGTCGATTACGGCAAAACACTGCAATTTGATACACAGCTTGACTGGGGCGACGATGTGACCATTGGTCAAATTTTTTCAGATTTGTCTGATATGGCAGCGATGATCGAAGAGAATGGCGGCGGAGCGGCAGTAGAGTTCCGTGCGGGCAAAAAAGTATACGGCCGACTGCTTGATGTTGTCGCCGGCCTGCAGAGTGTGGCGATAAGCACCAAGGTGACAGACAATGCTGTCTATATTGGAGGATACAAGATCTCCAGATACAACACCAAGTATTTTGACCCTGCTACCAAAAAGTACAAGGCGGTACTTGACGACAACGGCATTAAAGCCATTGCAAAGGATGGCGGCTTCGCGTTCAGATACCTTGCGATAGACGATGTCGATGCGGGTCTGCAGCCCCTGCCACTGTGGCTCAACCCGATCAAGATAGCAGATCCTTCAGGATATAAGGTAATCGCTCAGTCCAAGCCGCTGCCAATTCCATCTGTGAAATCGATCTGCGACGCTACAGTTAAACTGTCTGCAATGGCTATGAATTAGCCACGGTGCCCGGATTGTCCGGGGCCATTTACTTTAACTTTATATTTATAGATGAGGCAAAAAAATGACCATTACAAAAGAAGATCTGCTAAAAGAGATCAGCCTTACAGAGCTTACCCAGCTTAGCGACCTTAACGCGAGAGGAATCCTTGATGAGGAAGTGCTGCAGGATGCGATCAACGATGCCCTCTCTTTTATCGGCTCTTTTTTTACCCTGCCAGATCAGCCAACCGAGCTGCTCAAAAATATCGCCATCGAGCTGACGATCCTTGAGCTGCGCCGCAGAAACAAACTGGGGCAGGATGAGAGAAGCGAGCGGATCGAAAAGATAGAAGCCTATCTCATGAAGATGGCAAAAAAACAGATCCC
>WFYB01000150.1 GCA_015490315.1 Sulfurovum sp.
AACATGATCTTCAACTCACCCGGTGTCACATTGGTCACCTCCATCCCCCCTCGGATATCGGTAATGACCATCTGACTCGGTGCAAAATCATCATCCCCATCATCCAGTGGCACCCCTGCGATCTGAACCAAAAGCGGGGCGATCTGGTGCACAGGATTGACTGCTTTCTCGGGATAGGCGGCATGCCCCTGTCTGCCCTTTATCGCGAGGTAACCGTTGATTGAACCTCTGCGTCCGATCTTGATCGCATCGCCGAAACGCTCCTCACAGGTAGGTTCCGCGACCACACAATAGTCAGGAAGCAGACCGATCTCCTTGAGGTGTGCAAGCATGATCTGCGTACCATAGGTCGCATCCCCCTCCTCATCAGAAGTAAGCAGTATGGAGAGCCTACCGCCGAAGCTTTCTACCTCCTTGCATGCCTGCACAAAGGCTGCGACACCGCTCTTCATATCCTGTGTGCCGCGTGCATAGATCTTGCCCTCTTTGACCACAGGCACAAACGGATCTGTCTCCCAACCCTTGCCGGGAGGTACCACATCCACATGCCCGGCAAAACAAAGATGCTCTCCCTCACCGAACTTTTTGGTCAAAAAGATATTTTTGACACCGCCCTCATTGACATAGATGGCATCAAACCCCTCAAGATAGGTTTCGATATAGTGAAGCGAGCCTGCATCATCGGGGGTAATGGATTCGAAACTGAGCAGTTTCATAAAGAGGTCAATTACATTCATCTGTCTATATTCTCATTTTTACACTGTTTGTTTTTGCGAATAGAACGCTTCTTAGGCATTTCTAAAATGGTCGATCATCAAAAGATAGTCATCGAGATTCTCAAAGCGGTGATTACCGCCATACTCCACAACTACGCGGTGCTTATTATAGAATGTTTGTGCTTTGGTATAATCCAGCACCTCATCTTCACTCTGTAAAAGCACGAGGTATTTTCCCCGCTCCGGTCTGATCTGCAGGGTATAGAGATCATCAAGGTATTTCTCCTTGAACTCAAAAGGTTTCTGGTCACAAAACCGCTTTTGGATTCCTATATAAGGCTGCAAAGTACGATAGGGTACAGTTGAAGGATTGAGCAGTACCGCTTTGAGCTTGTACTTCTCGGCAAGGTAGGTAGCATAATAGCCGCCAAGTGAAGAGCCTATCAGCAGATCGATATCCTCTTCCCGTATCAATACCTCCAAGAGGCTGATCGCCAGAAGCGGTGAAGCGGGCAGATCGGGAGAGAGTACCTCATCTTGGCAGAAATAGCGCCGAAGCTGTGTCGACTTGTTCCCTATACCGCAACTGCCGAAACCGTGGATATAGAGAATTTTTTTCATCTACAGACTATCTTTCTGTCTCACCGCGGTAGGTCACAATACCTCCGTCATGGTTGATGGCACCTTTGTGTCCGTTTTGGCTGAATACATGTTGTACCTGTGCACTTCTATTGCCTGTACGGCAAGTAAATATCACCTTTTTGTCCTGAGTCTCATTGAAGAGCTCCTGTCCCCATTGAGGAAAAGAGGAGGTAGGTTTAAGCATATCCACACCTTTGATATGCCCCATCTCATACTCCATAGGCTCTCTTACATCTACCAACAGGAAATCTACTTTGCCCTCTTCTCTTGCTTTGAGAAGCTCCTCAAGTTCCTGAGAACTGATATTGCTCTTATCTATCATTGCTTGCATATGATATTCTCCATTGTCATTCAAGATTTTTACGTCGCCGACGTAAAATTGTCGCATAATTATAGTCAATGATTATTATAACCTGCTGTAAAGAGAAAAATTACGCCTCTTTCGATCCACAATGCTCTTCATAATACTCCGGTGTACAGAAGAGCTGACAGTGACAGATACCGTCTTCAGGCAGCTCTTTTTCGATCGCCGGTTTACATGGACAGATACGGTCGTCGGAACTCTTGAATTTCCCCTCTTTTTCGGGATCTGGCTCGACCATAAAACAGGGGCAGAATCGCTTGCCGTAAAGCGCTTTGTGTCTTGCAAGCCCGAGGATCACCCCTTCGTTTACATCTTCATTACAACTCAGTACCCATCCTTTGGATTCACATACTTTTTGCACAAACTTCTCTGTC
>WFYB01000151.1 GCA_015490315.1 Sulfurovum sp.
AGCATAGATGGAAGGCTGAACCATTTGTGTATATGGTAGGACACCATTGCACCGATACTCGCACTCGGTCCCTCTGTACCGACCGTAAAGCCGCTCGAGAGTGAAAGCGCCGAAGCGAAGATCTTGAGAAAAAGTGTCTTGAGTGAGAGCTTCATACGGTTTGCGACGATCGAGTCGGCAACCTCGTTGAGTCCATACTCTTTGACATTGGGATCTTTGGAGACGATATAGTTGACGATGAAGATCGCCACTGTCGGCAGCAGATAGAGATACCATACCGGCAGGGTCGGGATGGTCTTGATCGGATCTCCTGTGAAGAAGAAATAGGTCAAAAAGGTGATCAGCAGACTGTAAAAGGTGATAAAAAACCCGCTGATCAGTCCGGTAATGATGGAGGCAATGAGAAGTTTGGCGATCATGACCCTGCTTTATATTCATTGAGTCGTGTTCCCAAGTCTCGAAATAGGATTCTTTGAATTTGCGTTATGCTCGTATTTACGGGGTTTGCAGAAAATTTGAGTCGCACCCGTAGGTTCGACGATGATTTTATGCGAAGTCTGTGAATGCGATGATGATGCAAAGTCATGAATTTCTATTTCGAAATTTGGGTTTTTAACTCGGCTTGGATTATTCTAACCCAAAAGCCTTGAAACTACAGAGAGGTTGGATCGCTATTGCTGTTTTTTTTGATACTTTTGAAATAATGGAACATGGCGATCTCTCCGAAGAAAGGACCAAAAAGGTTTAATACCGGGATAAAGTTGAAAAGTACCGTCACAAAACTGATAAAATAGGTCGCAAAACGGTGCTGCTTGATGATCGTCCTGTCAGGCTTACGGTAGACCAGCGTGATGGCATCATAGCTCATCGTATCTTTCACCAGCCAGATCCATAGAATGATCTGGGTGATGATGTTGAGTACCGGTACAAACAGAAGCGGAAAAGCGACAATAGAGAGCCCGACGAAAAGCAACGAGTCTCTAAGTGTATATTTCAACGATGCAAAGATATTCTCCTTGACCACCTCCTCTTCGGAAAAATGGCGCTTTTCAACCATCTTTATGATCGGTTCACTAAAGAGGCTTGCTACAAAGAGCATCGTCACGATGATCGCATTGTAAACCATATAGAGTGCGATAAGGAACGCCAAGCCCTTCTCTATCGTCTCAAATGGCAGCCAAGTCATCAGCCTGAGGAACTGATCATAGATATAGTCTCCGGCAAAGAACCAGACCACAGCCCAAAAAAGTGCACTCAAAAAGAAAGTCAAAAAGGTAAAAGCACTGTACTTTTCCTTGGAAACGACACGCAGCACAAGGTTGCCGAAAAAGGCATAGATCAACGCAAAGGTGATCAAGACCAGCTGAAACCAGAGAAATGCCGAGAGCATCCATGCACCGTTGGCACGGATCATCGAAAAGGGCACAAACTCAAGGATCTTCGCGCTGATAGCCATAAGCTGATCCCAGAGCATGAACCCGACACCGACCCAGAAAGCCGTCACAAGGATACCGCTCAGAAGCACGACTTTGATCGTCTCCCACCTCAATATTTCACTAAATGCCACGATCACAGCGTGAAGCACATTTTTCATCATTGTTCCTTTTCATGCATGTTTTATTATGTCATTTCTGCCGTATTATACTCTAAACATAAACATCTGGAACATACCGCCAAATATCATTGTCATAAATGCAAAGACAAAATAGATGACAAACATTGCCGGTATGGAAGCCAATGCCAGTTTGACCAATAATACCACCAAATCCATAAATGGGATATCTACCCCTTTGATGATCACTTCACTTTTTTCGTTTCTATTATTTTCCATCATTTTCTCCTATAAGATGCTTGAGTCTCTCTTCCAGTTTAAGCAGTATACCTTTATCTGTCTGCCTTTTGATGATTCTGTGGGTAAAGATACGCAGAATGATCTCAACAAAGAATGCCGACACAAAGACAGCAAAGATATAAAGACCGATAGTCGACATCTTCGTATGACTGGTATAATAAATGGTCACCGCAGCAATAAGAAACATACCGACTGCTGCTGCTCCAACCCATAGAGGATGTGCGCCTGTCTCCTTTATCTTCAGCAGGTGCCCTGCATGAGTCAACCCCTGTATGATCAGTACAGCCAGCGCCGCAATGGTCGTGACTTGAGAAAGATCAAAAAAAAGGATCATCGGTAGAATCAGTAAACCACTAATGATCAATCCTCCATAGGAGCTGTAGATATTATAGCTATATACATTGGGGAGTTCCCCATCCTTTGCCAGCGTGTAGCTGATCTCTGTAGCTGCATAGAGTGTTGCGTTGATCGCTGAGGCTGTTGCCAGTAGTGCTGTCGCTGCCATGATCTTGAACCCCCACTCTCCAAAGATGGGTTTGGCAGCTTCAGCCAAGGCATAATCCTTTGTCTCTATGACCTTTTCCAAAGGTAGATTGCCAAGAACGGCAATACTTGTCAGAACATAAAGAACCCCCACCAACCCAATGGCTATGAGCATGGCACGCATCATATTCTTTTTTGGGTTTTCCATATCTTCAACCGTATTCGTGATCACACTAAACCCTTGATAGGCAAAAAAAGTCAACCCCACCGCAAAAAACATATCCTTTATCGGTGGCATCTCTTTGACGCTCAAAAGTTCAGGCTTGACATAAAAAAGTGCTATAGCTGTAAAAAGTATCAAAACAGATATTTTGATGATTACAATAATGTTCTCCGACTTTGCAACGATTGTTGCTCCAATAAGATTGATCAGAATAAAAATACCCACAATTCCTACTGCAAAAATGTTATTCCAATGTTCACCCGAAGGCATAAATGTAGCCGCATAACTACCAAAGGATTTGGCAACTGCAGCGATAGCAATAAGTTGGGAAAAATAAAACAGTATTCCTAAACTTCCGGAAAAAACGCCTTCTCCATACTCTTGAACCAGATATTCGATGATCCCTCCTCGTGAAGGATAGGCGATCGCAAGTTTGGCTAGAGAGTATCCGCTTAGCATAGCAGCGATACCTCCCAACACAAATGAGAGCCAGACCAAATTGCCGGCAATCGCCCCAGCTTCTCCTATAACGATAAATATTCCCGCGCCGACCATAGAGCCGATGCCGAGAAATACCGCACTCCAGAGACCGAACGGTTTTTCATTTGCAGCCATCTATGCTCCCTTAGATATCCAGTTTGTCCAGTGCGCGACCGCCCATAAAGAGTGCGAATCCGTCAAAGAAGAGACTGAAC
>WFYB01000152.1 GCA_015490315.1 Sulfurovum sp.
ATCGTCGATACCTACTGGCAGACAGAGACAGGCGGACACATGATCTCGCCGCTGCCGGGTGCAACACCGATCAAGCCGGGCTACGCGACCTTCCCATTGCCGGGTATCATGGGTGAGATCCTTGAGGCTGATGGTACACCGACACCGGTAGGGGAGAAGGGGCTGATGTGTATCACCCGTCCGTGGCCGAGTATGATCCGTACGATCTGGGGCGATCCTGAGCGCTTTGTCAAATCCTACTTTGGCGATGTCAAAAAGGATGGCAAGCCTGTCTACTTCACGGGTGACGGTGCGATGATGGATGAAGATGGCTACATTAAGATTACTGGACGTACCGATGATGTCATCAACGTTTCCGGACACCGTATCGGTACGGCTGAGATAGAAGATGCGATCAAAAAGGTCGATGCGGTAGCGGTCTCAGCAGTTGTAGGCAAACCGCACGATATCAAAGGTGAGGGGATCTTCGCCTATATCGTACTCAAAGAGGCGGGCAGTGCAGACACAGAGACGATCAAAGCGGAGATCAATGCTGTACTCAAGCAGGAGATCGGTGCGATCGCACTCTGTGATCAGATCGCCATCGTCCCTGATGTGCCCAAAACACGCTCAGGCAAGATCATGCGTCGGATACTTCGTGCCATCGCCAAAGGCGAGCCTATCACACAGGATACCTCCACACTCGAAGATCCGAGTATCGTCCCTGCGATCGAAAAGATCGTACAGGAAGGATAAGCTTCTTTTAGAGAGAACAGACCCTGTTCCTTCCTTCTCTCTTGGCATTGTAGAGTGCGGCATCCGCACGCTGCAGTATTTCATCGATCGTCTCATTTGTGTTGCGTAAATCAGTGATCCCTATACTGACAGTAATATGAATGTTTTCTTGATCAATATAGATAAGGTGCTTTGAGATAAATTCACGTAGGCGATCTGCAATCTGGCGTGCATCATCCAGGCTTGTATCAGGCATAAGCACAGCAAACTCCTCTCCGCCTATCCTTCCTACATGGTCAACCTCTCGTGTATACTGTTTCATATATTTTGCAACACTTTTGATAACTAAGTCACCGGTAGGATGCCCATAGGTATCATTAACCTTTTTGAAGTGATCTATATCAAGTATCAGACAAGATAGAGGATTCATGGACAATCTTGCACGTTTAAGTTCTTTGTCAAAGATATCGATAAAGGCTCTTCTATTTAGCAATCCTGTCATAGAGTCTGTGGTTGCTTGAAGTTTAAGATTTTTTTCAAGTATCTTTTTCTTTTCCAACTCTTTTTCGAGACGTTTTTTTGCTCGATTGAGTGCTTGTGTCTTGGCTGAAACCTCCTGAAAAAGGCGTCGTTTCTCACTTTTTTGCTGTTTGATAAGCTCTTCTCTTGCAATCGTACTTTCTTGACTCATTTTGTGAATCGTATATGCCAGCAGCAGTGAGAGGAGAATGATCTCGAAAAAAGAAGTAAACATAGGCATATGTGTGATCCATGGGCTATATTCTATAAGTGCGAGTGAAAGTATAGTGATGAGTGTCATACCGACAATAAAGATTAGCAAAGCAATAAGGTAGATACTCGCTATAGTTTTGTCTTTCGGGACAGCTAAGAGACTGGATAGTATTAGCATCGGTAATATAATCATAGCAGTGATATTCATAAAGTAGAAGCCGTTATGGATATCCATAAGCATCCAGAGCATGCTTATGATAGCGATACCGATAAAAGTGTTGAATAGCATATGGATACGTGGAGAGTGCTCTTTTGTTTTGAGTATCTGTTGAGAAAAGCGTATTAGAAGTATAAAAAAGAGCGGTATGGATATCTGTGAGATATCGTAAATCCGCATATTCATATAGGGTAGAAGAAAGCCCTTGTAGGTAGCTACGGAGAAGGTAAAGAGCAGTACATGACCTACATAATAGAGATAGACCCTTCTACGCAGATAGAAAAAGATAAAGAGATTGTATAGTGCCAGACTAAACATGGCTCCAAAATAGATGAGATAAAGGTGGTTTAATCTTCTAATATCTTTTAGAAAACGCTGATGAGACTTGAGCTGAAATGCGCCGTAAAGGCTATAGTTGGATGTAAGGTTAACATAGAGCTCTTTCCTCTCATGCGGTGCAAAATGAAGTCTGAATGCAGGCTGAGAAGTCTTAATCTCTCGTTTGTTTAGCGGTATACGCAACCCGTTTCTCTCGATATGTACACTACCATTACTTATCTCATAAAGATCAATTTTTTTGTGAAACTGTTCTGTTAATTCAAGAATGATCTCTTTGGATACTTTCGTACTGTTTTCTACAGTAATGTGAAACCAGTAATCTCGCGTATCGTAACCAAGAGAAAAATTGCTCTTCAGATATTTTGGTTTGCCCGCAGTAAAAACATCTTCAATATCATCGGCTGTTGCTATAGGTGGATTGACAAGGAGTTCCATCTCAAATTGTATATATTTGTCTTGACCATTCTTTAGTAGCACATATGATTTAGCACATAAGAGTAGGGGCATTACAAATAATATAGCGAAAAGGTAACGGTACTTCCAACTCATTGTATAACTCCTCTTTGCTTCTATTTTACAATAAAAATGTCAAAAGTGCCCAAGAGATTGATTTAAATACTATTTATTGGTGTGGACTGAGGTATTTTTCTGCTTTGAGAAGATCGAGATAGACCTCCTTTTTTGCCGAGGGGTTGCGTAGCAGGTAGCTGGGATGGTAGGTAGGCAGGATCATGATCCCCTTGTGTGTCTGCATGGTACCTCTCACTTTGCTGACAGGAGAGTCGTCTCCGGTTAGATAGTGGTAGGCGGTCGCACCGAGTGCTATGATAAGGTCGGGTTTGATAAGTTCGATCTGTTTGAGAAGATAGGGCTGGCAGGTTAGAGCTTCGGTAGGGGTTGGGACACGGTTGTTGGGTGGACGGCATTTGACGATATTGGTGATATAGACATCTTCACGTCTGAGATGGAGGACATTCTCTATCATCTTGGTCAGCAGATCACCCGATCTGCCTACAAAGGGCTTGCCCATACTGTCTTCTGTCGATCCGGGAGCCTCCCCGACAAACATCAGTCGTGACTGGGGATTGCCCTCTCCAAAGACCACATGGGTGCGGCTCTTGCTCAGGTCGCAGAGATGACACTCTTTTGCCTGTTTTTCGAGTTTGTCGAGTGTGTTGGGGAGTGTGAGATCGGGCTCTTCATCTTTAAACGGAGTCTGGGAGGTATAGCGGTATCCAAGCTGCTTGAGTTGGTAGAGCTGTTTGAGAAGGAGGGCGTTTTTGAGGTTTTTCATGGGGGTATTATACCCCCTGTTGGATTAGACTATGGACATTGACCGTTTTCGATATAGTAGATGGCAGCAGC
>WFYB01000153.1 GCA_015490315.1 Sulfurovum sp.
GATACAAAGATCCTCAACTTCATTGCAAGTGAGATCAAAGAGCTTGTCGACAATGGTGTAGAGGTCGCCGTCGTTGTTGGAGGCGGGAATATCATCCGTGGTGTGACAGCGGCAGCGGACGGGATCATCAAGCGAACTTCGGGGGACTACATGGGAATGCTGGCAACCGTGATCAACGGTGTAGCGATCCAGGAGGCTTTGGAGCATGCGGGTGTGACGGCGCGTCTGCAGTCTGCGATTGATATGCAGGAGATTGGAGAGGCCTTTATCGTACGTCGTGCGCGCAGACACCTTGAGAAGGGCAGAGTCGTTGTCTTTGCCGGTGGCACGGGCAATCCCTACTTCACGACCGATACGGCAGCGACACTACGAGCCAGCGAGATCGAAGCGGATCTGCTTATCAAAGCGACCAAAGTAGACGGTGTCTATGACAAAGATCCCAACAAATTCGACGATGCCAAGAAGCTTGAAACACTCAGTTATGATCAAGCGCTCACTGACCATATCAAAGTGATGGATGATACCTCTATCGCATTGGCAAAAGAGAACGGGCTGCCGATCGTCGTATGCAATATGTTTGAGAAAGGCAACCTTCTCTCTATCGTCAAAGGTGATACCAGCCTTTGCTCTATCGTAAAATAAAAGCACATAAAAGGAAACACTATGAGAACAGAACAACTTACCGCAAAAGCACTTGAAAAAGTAGACTATGACAAATACCTCTTGGCAAATGCCGTGGGCAAACGTGCCAAAGAGATCGCAAAGGGCGCAGAGATCCTTGTCGATATCGATACGACCGATCTGAAATATACTGATATCGCACTTGCCGAGATCGCAGAAGGTAAGATCACTGTAAGCCTCGAGGGATAAAACCCTTGGACGCTTTTCTCGCTAAAGCGAAAGATATCCGTACCGTAGGAGAGGCAAAAGCACTCCTCTATGAACAGCTCGACTCCCCAGACCCCCTTACAGACAAAGCCTTTGACCTTGCATTGACCGCACATGACGGGCAGTTCCGTAAAAGCGGAGAGCCCTATATCGTACATCCTATACTCGTGGCTGCCATCACTGCATGGATCAGTAATGACGAAACAATGGTACAGGCAGCTCTCCTGCATGATGTCGTGGAAGATACGGACTTTACGATCGAAGAACTTGAAGCAATCTTTGGTGATGATGTGGCACACATGGTCGAAGGATTGACAAAGATTGTAGAGATTCGTGATGAGGAGCTCGCTCCCTCCGGATCGGATGAGCGTCTGATCAATTCGGCGTTAACCTTTCGCAAGATGTTGATCGCTTCGATCAAGGATGTACGTGTACTGGTGATCAAACTCTGTGACCGGCTGCACAATATGCTGACCCTTGAAGCACTCCGTCCTGAAAAACAGCGCCGTATCGCAGAAGAGACACTGGTGGTCTACGCCCCCATCGCGCACCGTTTGGGTATCTCCAAACTCAAAAACCATCTGGAGGATCTGAGCTTTTACTACATCTATCCGGAAGATTACCGGATGATCGACAGCTATATCCAAAGCAATGCGCAAAACCTTCAGATGAAGCTTAACGCTTTTATTCAGAAGATCAAGGATCGGATGCACAAAGACGGCTTTACTCCCGATTCGTTTGAGATCATCGGACGGGTAAAGCACTACTACTCGATCTACCTCAAGATGCATCGTAAGGGTGTCAGTATCGATGAGGTGCTTGATCTGCTTGCCGTGCGCATCATTGTCAAAGAGCCGATTGAGTGTTACCGGGTGCTCGGACTGATGCATCTTGGCTTCACGCCTCTGGTTTCCCGCTTCAAAGACTACATCGCGGTACCCAAAGAAAACGGCTACAAGACGATCCATACGACCCTTTTTGATGAAGAGGGGATTATCGAAGCACAGATACGTACCGAAGAGATGCACCGTCTTGCAGAGTATGGGATCGCGGCACACTGGAAGTATAAAGAGGGCGGTAATGGGGTCAATCTGGACTGGCTCGAGAGCTTGCACTACCAGAATGATTCGGTCGAGGAGTTTTATGAACTTGCCAAAAGTGATCTCTTCTCTGAGGATATCACGGTATTCTCTCCACGAGGAGACTACTACACCCTTCCCAAAGACTCCGTCGCACTTGACTTCGCCTATGCGGTACACTCTGCGATCGGCGAGACTGCAAGCGGTGCACTGATCAATAAGCAGAAGGCTTCGCTGCTGAGCGTGCTCAAAAACGGTGATATCGTCAAGATCCTGCGCGATGATGAGCCGCATCTGCACTGCTCATGGGTCGAGAGTGTCAAAACTTCCAAGGCAAAAGAGGGTATACGGGCACTCTGCCGGGCACGGATCAAAGAGAACAACCGACATGCTGCAC
>WFYB01000154.1 GCA_015490315.1 Sulfurovum sp.
ACGGTAGGCTACCAGGATGAGGAGCATATCTGTATACGGCTCTATCATCAGCCGCGCCTGAACAAACCCAAAACGCTAAGTTCTGACAAATATGTCACCACCGATATCAATACCCTGCTTGAGGCAAATATTACTCTTTTTCAGATGATCAACAAAAATGAACTGAGCCTGCTTGTAGACCAGGATATCCCCGAGTTCAAAATCGACCAGAACCACTTCTCCAAACTGCTTCGCAAAACCCTGCATGCTTTCAGGGCATCCGATTCGATCTATATCTCACTCAAATTCCTTGTAGGGGAGTATGTGATCATCAATGGAAAAAAAGAGGGCTTGATCCAGCTCAAAGTCGAAGCCAACGGCCGCTACAATGATGAAGACAGCGCTATTGAAACACTTGCCAATGAAAACCACATCTCAACCGCCTTCAAAGAGCACAGTATCACCCTCCAGATTCCTTTCATCAAATAATATGCCTCAATTTGATTAAAAATTAATCAATGAAGTATTATTCAAAATTTTAATATGTGCTATGATTTATCTGTAAAAAACAATTTAAAGGAATCAGCATGAAATTGAAACTTTCAGCTTTACTGGCACTGTTCTTGCCGATCTTCGCGTTTGCAGAAGATAAACTGGACACGGGAGACACAGCGTGGATGATGGTATCCACAGCATTCGTACTGCTCATGACCCCAGCAGGTCTGGCACTTTTCTATACAGGTATGACACGCTCAAAAAATGCGCTCAATACCTTCGCTATGGTCATGGGGGCTTTTGTACTCGCTATGGTCGTTTGGATCATCGCAGGATACTCTATCGCATTTGGTACCAACGAAAGTGCAATGCTTCAGAAGTTCTTTGGAGGCTTCGGTAACGTGATGCTTGACAGTATTACATGGAAAGACCTGAGCGGCACATACCCTACCTATGTATTCATTGCATTCCAGGGGACATTCGCGGCTATTACAGTAGCGATCGCAAGCGGTTCTGTCATCGGACGTATGAAGTTCTCTACATGGATGGTGATCGTAGCACTTTGGGGTCTGCTTGTCTATGCACCTATCACACATATGGTATGGGGTGGAGACGGTGCACTTCTCTTTGATGCAGGTGCACTTGACTTTGCCGGTGGTACAGTTGTACACATGAACGGCGGTATGGCAGGTCTTGTCTTGGCTATCCTCGTTGGCAAAAGAGCAGGTTATCCCAAAACTGCTATGAAACCATTCAGTATTATCCTCACTGCAACCGGTGCTGCACTGCTCTGGTTCGGCTGGTACGGATTTAATGCCGGTTCTGCATTCGGTGCCAATGCGATCGCGGGTGTTGCACTCTTGACAACAACTATCGCTACAGCTGCAGCAGGTCTGACATGGATGATCCTCGAGTGGGTTATCTATAAGAAGCCTACCCTGCTTGGCATCGCGTCAGGTATCGTTGCGGGACTGGTTGCCATCACACCTGCTGCAGGGTTTGTCGGTGTAGGCGGAGCCTTTGTTGTCGGTATCGTCGGTACACTAGTAGGATTCTTCGGTGTTGTCGTCCTCAAGAAAAAGCTTGGCTATGATGACTCTCTCGATGCATTCGGTATCCACTTTCTCGCAGGTCTCTGGGGTGCGCTCGCTACCGGTCTTCTTGCGCTCAATGACAAGGAACTCCTCTGGGACGGGCCACTTAAAGAGAGTGGTGACAGAATGGGACAGTTCATTGTGCAGGTAGAGTCTGTGCTTGTTGTCGGTGCATGGACCCTGATCGGTACTGTAATCGTTTACTTCATAGCATCTGCTATTACCGGTGGTGCAAGAGTAGACAGCGAGACTGAAGAGATCGGTCTTGACGAGAGTCTCCACGGAGAAAGAGGTATGAATCTCTAAGGAGATTTCTACCCTATTAATCATAAGTTTAAGGAAGAAAAATGAAAAAAATCGAAGCAATTATCAAACCATTCAAACTCGAAGATGTCAAAGAGGCACTGGTTGAAGCTGGAATCGAAGGCATGACTGTATCTGAGGTCAAAGGATACGGAAGACAGCAGGGACACTCTGAACTCTACAGAGGTGCAGAGTATGTTGTCGAGTTCATCCCAAAGATCAAGATAGAGATCGTTGTCAGTAATGACGAGTATGCACAGACAGCGATCAAAGCGATCAGCGAAGCAGCCAAAACCGGCAAAATCGGTGACGGCAAGATCTTCGTCAGCCCAATCGAATCTGTACTGCGCATCAGAACAGATGAGAAGGACGAAGAGGCTTTATAGAGACTAGATGTCTCTATAAAGCTGATGAGGAAGCATTGTAAAGACTAGATGTCTTTGCGATGCTGACAAAGAGGCTCTCTAGAGACTATATGTCTCTTCCTCTCCTTATTGATTAATTTTTATACATTAAAACCCTTCAAAAATAAATAATCATCAATTTTATGAATAAAAAATAAACACTTACCCCTTTTCCTCTACTCTTCTTAAGTGATATACTTGTCTCTATATATTTTCAAGGGAGCGTAATAATGGAACTGCATTATGTTATCGACACACTTTTTGCACTCTTTGCAATGACACTGATCATCTTTATGGTACCCGGATTTGCTATGCTCGAAGCAGGGCTCGTACGTACCAAAAATGTCACCGCCGTACTCACTGTCAATGTGATGATCTACGCTGTTGCATCTATGGCTTTTTTGCTCGTAGGCTATGCACTTGCATTTGGCAGTTGGGAAAACGAGAGTATGAGCAAATGGGCAGCTTTTCTTTTTCAAATGGCATTTGTAGGTAAAACAGTCAACATCATGTCTGGAGGAGTAAGTGAAAGAACGCGCATTGTGCCATTGACATTGTTTACTGTGGTTATGGCAGCTGTGATCTATCCACTGGTTGTCAATGTCACGTGGGGAGCCAATATG
>WFYB01000155.1 GCA_015490315.1 Sulfurovum sp.
ATCGGTACCGGTGGTATCGCCGACCTTCTTGTCAAGTACAATACCTATCTCAAAACCGGGAAAGAGCTGCCGATCGCCAAAGGCTACTTCAAGCATCTCGAAGATTCCCTCGAACAGCTTAACAGGCAATACGCTTAGGCACTGCGCAGCTTCTTCGCAAACTCCAAAGCCTGGGGTGTGGGACGTTCCCCGGCGATGATCCGGGCAATCTCCTGTACTCTTTTGGTCTCATCCAGTACCTCCACACTGCTCTGCTCTCCCTCTTTGGTAACCAAAATATGCTGATCGGCCTGCGCAGAGAGATGCGGCTGATGTGAAATCGCAAAGATCTGATAGGCAGAGGAGAGTTTAGCGATCATCTGAGCAATAGCGATCGACTCATCCCCGCTCACATTGGCATCGATCTCATCGAGGATCAATACCCCCTCCTTTGTACCTGCCGTGATCGTGGATGCCATGAGTGCCAGACGCACACGGTTGAACTCTCCGCCGCTGAGTGTGTCGGCTTTGGAGTTACCCAGTATCACATCTATATGGTCTATCCCTGATGTAGAGAGCCTCTCTGCATCAAAAAGAAAACGCAATGGCGGAAGCCGCAGTGACTCCAAATAGCCTGCAAGCGTTTTCTCAATTTTTTTGGCTTCACTTTTTCTCGCTATAGAGAGCTTTGATGCCAGGATACGCAACTCCTCAAACTCCATTGCCAAAAAGGATTCGAGCATGCTTTTGTCCTGCTCGATATGCTCATAGCCTGCGAGTTCCTTCTTCTTTGCCTCTTTGTAGGCAATAGCCTCTTCGATAGAGCCGTAGCGGTTTTGCAGCATGGTCAGGTCGGAGAGACGGTCGAGCACCTCTTCTACATCAACCTCGGAGAGCTCGTCCGCCAGAGACTCCGCATCTTCAAAGTCAGCTCTAAGCTGATTCATCGCTTCGCCAAAAAGACCGCTCGGCTTATCGATCAAGCGGTAAACCTCCTCGACCTTCTCTTCAAGCGAGAATATCTCCGAGGCAACCCCCAGCGCATCTTTGATCTTGTCGATACGCGAAAGCTGCTGCTTGATCCTCAGGAGTGATTCATCCTCCCCGACTTTTGGATCGATCTTTTCGATCTTTTCGATCTCATAGGTAGCGAACTCGATAAGCTCTGCAAGTTTTGCTTCATCCGCCTTGAGCTTCTCCAGCTCTTCCGCTTTCTCTTTGAAACGGCGATAGCGTTTCGTATACTCTTTATGCAGTTTTTTGAAGTTTTTGTCGTTGGCAAAGAGTTGGGCATCGATCAATGTGATCAGCTCTTCACTCTCAAACCCGCTCTTGTCACGCACACTGAGATACTTGACATAGGGGGCAAAAAGTGTGTGAAGCGTCTTTTTGGAGATATTTTGACCGTCTATAAAGTAGCGAAGTTTCTCTTTTTTCAGTGTCTTGACTGTCACTTCATCCTCGAGTGCATACGCTTCACTCTCCAATCCTCTCGGTTTTTGCAGCAACACCTCACAGAGTGATGCCGCAGTCGGGACAGTGTGTCCAAAATTTGAGAGGATCGCAGAGATCAAGACCGATTTTCCCGCACCGCTGGGACCGGTGAAGACGACCAGCCCTTTCTCGAATCCTATCTCAACCTCTTTAAAGGTCACAAGATCACGCAGATAGAGACGCTCTACCAAGGCTCATCCCCCCAATGCAGTTTCTCTTTGAGTACAGAGAAGTAGTTTCGCTCTTTTCGGTGCAGCAGTTTCGCACCCTGGGCAGCACCACCGACATGCAGGACATCTCCCTCCTCCAAGGCATAACGCTCTTGACCGTCGATACTCGCGACAGCTTCATACTGGTGCGCATCGAGTTCTATTGTGAAGTCTGCCGGTACGACAAGGGGACGCTGGTTGGTCAGGGAGTGTGCCATCACCGGTGTGATGATAAAGGCTTTGGTCAAAGGATAGACGATCGGCCCGCCCGCAGCGAGGTTGTAGGCAGTCGACCCCGTGGGCGTAGAGATGATCACACCGTCCCCTTTGTAGCTGTTGAAACGCTCGCCGTCTATAGAGGCATTGACCAGAACCATCTTGGAAGGGATGGGACTGGTGATCACTACATCATTGAGCGCAAAGAAGTCTATCGTGGTTCCTGAACGCTTTTTGATATACCCCGCGATCATCATACGGTTATCAATACGGTAATCTCCGGCAAAAAGCCCTTCAAGAAACTCTTCGACTTCATCCACCTTCACATCGGCAAGAAAGCCGAGATTACCCGCATTGATCCCTACCACCGGCTTGTGATAACCGTAGCTGCGTCTGACCAGAGAGAGGAGTGTACCGTCACCCCCGAGAGAGACAAGGAAATCCGCCTGAGCACACATCTCCTCAAAAGGTATCCCCTCTTCCCCTATCATCGCTGCCGAACGCTCAGCAAGCAAGACACGAATCCCCTTCGCTTCAAACTGCTTTTTTATACGCTCGAAAAGCACCTTGATCTCCGGCGCTTCAGGCTTGAGGATAAAGCCGGCCGTTTCCATACGTTCCAGTAGTTCACTCTCTGTTCTATTTTCCATACATTCTCAACTTCAATCCGGCTCTTCCCGGTTATATTTTTGTTAGAGTAGCATAAACTTGCTTTGTGCCAAAAAAATATGGCATATTGGCATAATTTCGGTCATTTTGATTCATTGGCATTTGCCCCTAAACAAAAATTAGTTATAATCGCGGCAATTTATTTAGATGAGGAAACATTGTATGAGAACACACTATTGTGCCGAAATAAACGAAGAGCATATCGGAAAGACCGTGACGGTAAGCGGATGGGTCGCCAGCCGACGGGATCACGGGGGTGTCATCTTCATTGACCTGAGAGACAAAGACGAAGTGGTACAGGTCGTCTGTGACCCTGCCGACAATGCTGATGCACACAAAGTTGCAGACGGTGTCAGAGACCAGTATGTACTCATCGTCACAGGAAAAGTACGCGCAAGAGGTGAAGGGCTGGAGAACCCGAACCTCAAAACAGGGAAAGTGGAGATCGTAGCCGATGAAGTGATCATCGAGAACCGCTCTTTGCCGATGCCCTTTGACCTCGGTGATGACAAGGTCAACGAAGAGATCAAGCTCAAATACCGCTATCTTGAACTCCGTACACAAAAGTCCTATGATATCTTCAAACTACGCTCCAAAGTTACCATCGCAGCGCGTAACGCACTCGATGAGCTGGGCTTTCTCGAAGTAGAAACACCCATCCTGACAAAATCGACTCCCGAAGGTGCCAGAGACTATCTCGTCCCAAGCCGTGTACATGGCGGGGAGTTCTATGCGCTACCGCAATCACCACAGCTCTTTAAACAGCTCTTGATGGTAGGTGGTTTTGACCGCTATTTCCAGATCGCCAAGTGTTTCAGAGATGAAGACCTCAGAGCAGACAGACAGCCGGAGTTTACCCAGATAGATGTCGAGATGTCCTTCTGTGATCAGGAGGATGTGATCAAGGTAGCTGAGAAACTGATCTACGATATCTTTACCAAAAACGGTTTTGATATCCCGCAGACATTCAAGCGCATGCCATACTCCGAGGCGATGGAGAAGTACGGTTCTGACAAACCGGATCTTCGCTACGGACTTGAGATGGTCGATGTGATCGATATCTTCGAACGCTGTGACAATGAGATCTTCTCCAATATCGCCAAATCGCCAAAGAAAAACCGTATCAAGGCACTCAAGGTACCGGGCGGAGACAATATCTTCTCCAAGCGTCAGATGAAAGGCTTTGAGGATTATGTACGTAAATTCGGTGCACAGGGGCTGGGATACTTCCAGATGAAAGAGGATGGACTCAAAGGGCCGCTGACCAAATTCTTTACCGATGAGGATATTCAGGCGATCATCGACCGCTGTGAGCTTGAAGTAGGCGATGTCGTCTTCTTCGGCGCAGGCGAAAAGAAACTTGTCTGGGACTACATGGGACGCTTCCGTATCTATCTTGCAGAGATGATGGA
>WFYB01000156.1 GCA_015490315.1 Sulfurovum sp.
AGTCAGGAGCAAAACAGGGCAGAGGCGTTGGAGCGGTTGGCAGCGCTGATCAAGAGTGTTAATGTCTCGAATAAAAAGCGTATCCCTACCAAACCGACCAAAGGGGCTGTCAAACGCCGGCTGGCATCGAAAAAGAAGCATGCCAACAAGAAAAAGATGCGGGGCAAGGTAAGAGGGGATGATGGATAAGGTGATAAATAAAACACAGTAGCCAAAAGGAGGCAGGATGCTTATACGCAGCGGGAAGATGCAGTTTTTGTTTTGGGCGGCGTTTTTTTCTGTGATGCTCTACTTGTGGATCATTGCAGTGGGGTTGCAGACATTTGTCCTGCCCGATGAGAAACCGTTGGAGATACCCTACGATGTGGTACTGCTGATGTTTATACTCTATGGACTTTTGGCAGTGACGGCAGTAGCGGGTACACTTGTCGCGATCTTGATCGACAATAGATTTTATCGCAATTTTTTTGGCGCCCTGATGATCATAAGCCTGGCAAGTGTCATCGGAGCCAAAAGTCTATTTGGTTAGTCTTTTTTACTTACTTGTTTTTTGCCTGCTCTTTGGACAGCCCCATATAGTAGTCGTAGTTGGCAGCATAATCTTCGAGGTTTTCCTCGAGCATAGAGGCATACTGCCCTATAAAATACTCAAGCAACTCAGGCTTCTTGGCGATCATCTCCTCTCCGCTCTGAAAGCCTGCTGCGCTCAGCCATGCCGCAAAACGTGCGGCAGCATACATAAATGAGTTGCCCACCTGTCCGGGATGTACCTGCTGGTTGATATGCCCGTTGGCAAGTGCGATATGCGCATCGGCTCTTTCGAAGAATTTTTCATCGAGTGTCTGCTCTTGGGATTGCTCTGTGGTTTGTGATTCTGACATGGGATAGTCTCCTTTTTTCAACTATTGTACAAAGTTGGGCTTAAAAGTAAGGGCAAGGGTTTACCGAGTTTCCCAGTAGAAGCCCCGATTTGATAGCTATACACAGATAAGCCTGTAATATCGCTCAAAAGCATTATCGGGCTATATGTATATGAACCTTTTTACCTCCTGATTTGATCGTAAAATCATCGGGAGTATCTTGACCTACTGTAAGACGTATGGTATTGTGATCGATAAAATTCAGATAGATCTCCTCAGGAAACTGCATATTTGTCAGAAGATCATGCGGATCTTTCGGAGGGAAGTAGAGTATATTGCTGCTTTGAGGTGAGACCGTGATCTCGGCAACAGGATCATCTATCCGAAAGAAAGGCTCATCAAAGGTGCGGGTATGAAACTGCCATTTCGCAACTTCTACTTTGCCTCTATCCTCATATTCGAGTATCACATGGTATGTCGTATCATAATCGAGCCGCTTGAGGGGCAAAAGAGCAAACTGCAATGGTTTTAGACGTGCATTGGGATCATTGGCAGCATCAAGATGTCTTGATGCTATATTCTTTCCGTTTTGGTCATTCAGTTCAAAAGAGAGTACTTTGGGTCTCTTGAAATAGTAATCATTGAATGTCACACTGACTGGAAAGCCGCTCACATCATAATCTGGTAGCGGATCAGGCTCTTCATTGTAAAAGACTGTAGGTACTTCTTCTTGATTGTCATAAGGATATTTTATAAGTTTTGGAGCAAACCGCTTGGGTGTATCGATCGCCTCTTTGTATTCTCGTTCCCATATCATCTTGGATGCATCTTTGCAGATACGCCAATATTTTCCGCTTTTCATTTGTGTGGATTGGGCACAGCGTCCATTGAGTTGCCTGTTGCCCATGACATAGACATAGGCTGTATTAGCGGTATCATTTTGATCCTGTACGATACCTATGCCTATCTCATCCATAGTAGGATCCAAGAAACCGAAGCGGTGGTAGATAGCCGAGAAAAGTCCATTTATCGAGTTTGATACTGTAGGGTTTTTGGTAGAGAGGTTTTCGCTGCTGTATTTGGAGAGATAGCCCTGATTGAGAGCTCGTTCTACATGGGAGTGACCGGTAAACCCCGGATGTCCCTCGATTTCGTAGTGGCTCTCTTCATGGTTGTGCACAAGATATGCAGCATGGGCATTGGCGGCAGCTTCAAGATCTCCGTTACGTTCAAATCTCTGTAGCCCCGTAGATGAGCGTATCCTATCCAGTTCGGCATAGCCTTTGACACGGGCATACTCAATGTCTATTGGAGCTACTTTGCGCTCATGGATCGTATCTGCAGAGGAGGCGAGCTCCGGCCATCCAAACTTCCAGATCGCTACGAGTAATAAAAGCATAATCGATAATTTACCCAACATATAACACCTGCCAATACTATGTTTTAGAGAGTATACACTTTTTTGAATGAAGTTTTCAAAATCAGGTAATAGTGAAGTAATTCTCTTAGATTATAATTTGCCTGTTCGGATATCGGATATCCGTGACAACACACTAAAAGGATGAATAATGAAAAAACTTATGATGATACTTATCGCAGCATTGGCGATGACAAGTATCTTTGCACAGGCAAACGAAGATGTAGCGGCAGCTGCACAGGAAAAAGTAGCACAGGCAGTACAGGAAGCAACTGACGCAGCACCTGCACCGACTGAAGATGATAAAAACAAGACAACTGAAGAAGTTCCTCAAGAGCAATAATCCTCCAAATAGGACATATAGTAGTTACTCCTAAACTTCCTTCCCATTTTCCGGCTTCAGCCGGGGAATACCCTGATACATTACTCTCTTATATTTAGCAGATGTTTAGTACTAATATTGCTCCATGGTTTGTTGAGTGCATAGAAAGCTTGATAGCTCTCAAGCACACGCTTGAAGTCCGGGCTCTGGGCACTCTGTTCGGCAAGTACCTCTGCGAGTGCTTTTTTGGCAGCAGGGAAGAACTCCGGGGGGAAGTCTTTGATCTGAATCTGTTTTGGAAGCTGTCGGAGTGCCTTGGCATTTTTGTACCGGAACTCCTGCAGCATTGTGGCGGTCATCTCTTCGCTTGCCGCTGTGATGATCGCCCGGTGTTCGGCACTGAGCTTCTCCCATCTTGCTTTGTTGAAGGTCAGCTCGAGAATGGAGCCGGGCTCATGCCATCCGGTGTAGTAGTAGGGTGCCGCTTTGGCAAAGCCCATCATGCTGTCAAGTGCAGGACCGACCCACTCTGTCGCATCGATAGTACCGCGCTCAAGTGCGGTGTAGATCTCGCCGGCAGGAAGGAGTACAGGATTGAC
>WFYB01000157.1 GCA_015490315.1 Sulfurovum sp.
ATCACATATCATTAATAAGAATCATAATAGAAGTTACAAAAGGTAGAGTGTGAAAGAAAGATACCCAACCAAAAAAATTTATGTCGGTAATGTAGCCGTAGGCGGCGATGCGCCGATCTCGGTACAGTCGATGACCTACTCCGATACACGTGATGTAGCGGCAACGGTGGAGCAGATCAACCGGCTTCACTTTGCGGGTGCGGATATGGTGCGTGTGGCGGTACCTGAGATGGAGGATGCTTTGGCGCTGGGGGCGATCAAAGAGCAGATATCGCTGCCGCTCATTGCCGATATCCACTTCAACTACAAGCTGGCACTTGAAGCTGCGAAGTGGGTGGACTGTATCCGGTTTAACCCTGGGAACATTGGAGAGAAAGGACGTATCAAAGAGATCGTCAAGGCGTGTCAGGAGCGTAACTTGCCTATCCGTGTCGGGGTCAATGCAGGGAGTCTTGAGAAAGAGTTTGAAGATCGCTACGGCGCAACCGCCGAGGGTATGGTGGCAAGTGCGGAGTACAACATCAAGTTTCTTGAAGACCTTGGCTTTACCGACATCAAAGTCTCTCTCAAGGCATCAGATGTGGACAGGACGGTCGAAGCCTACCGGATGCTGCGTCTCAAAAACAACTACCCGTTTCATTTGGGTGTGACGGAGGCGGGTACGGTCTTCCATGCGACGGTCAAGTCTGCTATCGGGCTTGGAGCACTGCTGCTGGACGGTATAGGTGACACGTTGCGTGTCTCGATCACCGGAGAGCTTGAAGAGGAGATCAAAGTTGGCAAAGCGATCCTCAAAGACAGCGGACGCGTGCAGGAGGGGCTCAACATCATCTCCTGCCCTACCTGCGGTCGGATCGAAGCCGATCTGGTCTCAGCCGTAGCGGAAGTGGAGCGTAGAACAGCGCATATCAAAACCCCTATGGATGTGAGTGTTATGGGCTGTGTGGTCAATGCCATCGGTGAAGCCAAACATGCCGATGTTGCCATTGCGTATGGCAAGGGTGCCGGATTGATTATGGTCAAGGGTGAAGTTGTGGCACGCCTTCCAGAGGGAGAATTGGTAGAGCGGTTCGTCACCGAAGTGGAGAAGTTTGCGGAGGAAAATAGCTGATGGAAAATATGTACAATCTCAACATCGAACGTGCGGTACTCTCTGCGATCATCTTCGATCCGGAGATCTATGAGGAGATCGCTGCGAAATTGAGCCCGCAGGATTTCTATCTGCCGTTTCATCAGTATGTTTTTACTGCGATGGAAGAGCTAAGCCGCGAAGAGAAGCCGATCGATGAGGAGTTTCTCAAATCCAAGCTGAAGAGTATGGGTAAGTTCGATGAGGTGGCGATGCTTGAGCTGCTCTCTGCAAACCCTATCTCTAATACCGCTGCCTATCTTGCTGAGATCAAGGCCAAGTCCGCTAAACGGGCACTTGCGACACTGGCAACAGAGATCAAGAAAGTAACCATCGAGGATGACCTGCCTGCCGAAGAGGTGATGAATCTCGTCGAGAAGAAACTCTATGAGATTACGCAGAACAATGTCAATGAGGATTTCCGCGACTCCAAAGAGATCACCCTCTCGATGCTCGATGAGATCAACCGTCTCAAAGCACTGGGCAACTCGAAACTGATAGGGGTCGATACGGGCTTTAAAAACCTCAATGAAAAGACTTCAGGGTTTGGTAAAGGGGACCTGGTCATCATCGCCGCACGACCGGCGATGGGTAAAACGGCATTTGTACTCAATATGGCACTCAAGGCAATCGAGCGAAACGAAGGGGTTGCCTTCTTTTCACTGGAGATGCCCGCAGAGCAGCTGATGCTCAGACTTCTCTCTGCCAAGACCTCTATCCCACTGCAGCAGCTGCGTGTAGGTGACTTGACCGATGAGCAGTGGAGTCAGCTCTCTGCGGCGACTGATGAACTTGCACAGAAAAAGCTCTTTGTCGATGACGGGGGGTATGCGACGATCCATCATGTACGGAGCAAACTGCGTAAGCTCAAAGCGCAGCATCCTGAGATCAGTATCGCCATCATCGACTATCTGCAGCTGATGAGTGGTGAAGGTCGTGAAGGCAGACAGCAGGAGGTTTCGGAGATCTCGAGGGGGCTTAAGCAGCTTGCGCGTGAGCTGCAGATCCCCATCGTAGCGCTTTCGCAGCTCAACAGGTCGCTTGAAGCCCGTGAGAACAAACGTCCTATGCTCTCAGACCTGCGTGAATCGGGTGCGATCGAGCAGGATGCCGATATCATCCTCTTTGTCTATCGTGATGATGTCTACCGTGAGGCCAAAGAGAAAGAGAAAGAAATGAAGGCTAAAGCGGAAGGCAAGGAGTATACCTCAGATTTCAGAAAAAAGCCCGAAGAGGATGCGGAGATCATCATCGGCAAGCAGCGTAACGGCCCTACCGGTACGGTTGACCTGATCTTCCAGAAACGCTATACACGCTTTGTCGATGCAGTCAAATCACCGGCATTTGAAGTGGTCTATGAAGATAGTGAGATCCCTGCCAATACCGGTACGATCAATGTAGATATGCCCTCGATATAGGTCTGATCTGAGCGGATGACAAAGCCGAAGCTTTTTGAGAGTGGCAGAGAGTTTCTGCTCTTTGTGCTGGTGATGTTGCTTTTGCTTTTGGGTCGATTGGGGTGGGAGTACTACCACTATCGCCAGTTTATCGCCAAACCTTTCTACTACACACATGCTACAGTGCTCAATGCCTACGAGAAACACAAAGGCAAAAGAGCCTACACCGTACTCAAACTTCAGAGTGACGAGGGGCTGAGGTTTTACACAACGACCCACAGCAAAAAAGCGCTCAACCATGCTTATCTACGTCTGCAGATTTTTCCTGATGAACGTATCGGGTTTTGGGAGTATATGGGGACTTTCTATGTCAAAAGCCGGATCAAAGAGCGCAAAGCACTTCCCGAAACGATGCAGGAGCATCTGGGCAAGAGGATCGCGGCACAGCACAGCGATAGCCGCATGGGCGCATTCTACAATGCGATCTTTCTCGCACTGCCGTTGCCACAGAGGCTCCGTGAGCCTATCGCCGCTTTGGGAGTGAGTCACTTGGTCGCACTCAGCGGGTTTCATCTGAGTATTTTGTGGGGAGTGCTCTATGGGCTGTTGTTGTTACCCTATAGAGCGCTGCAGCAGCGCTATTTCCCCTATCGCTATGTATTGATCGATGTGGGAGCCGTGGTGATGGTATTGTTAGGAGTATACGTCTGGTTTGTGGGTGCGCCGCCCTCTCTGCTTAGATCCTATGCGATGGTATTGGTGGGATGG
>WFYB01000158.1 GCA_015490315.1 Sulfurovum sp.
TAGTCTTCGGATACCACCACTTTGAATGTAGGATAGATCGCAGGGTCGATCACCATAAAATCCACAATGCTCAGAAGCTCCTCCTCTGTAGGCAGACGCCACCCCCTAATTCCCTCTATCTCCAGGTTGGCACAATAGGCTTTGGCTTCATACCACTCTCTTGCATTTTTGGCAACAGCATCGGTATCCTGCCAGAGAAGATGCTGTGATGTATCTCTGACATACCCCTTTTCATGGATAAAACGCACGGCAGGCTCTGCTGATACTGCAATGGCAAGGATCATCAAAAAAAGAAAATTGCGGATCATCCACTTTCCTTGAGCGGCATGTAGATCTCTGTCACCAGCTCTTCACGTCTGGTGCGGTGCGGATCATTGGGATAAAACTCGTACCCCACAGGTCTTTTGGCTGTAGCGATCTTCTGATAGTGTACAAACTGCATCGCTGTCGTCCATGCATTGCCGAGATGCTCATAGCCACCCTTGTGCATAGTCTTCAGCCCTTTGCCTCCGGGAAGCTCTCCTGTGACCCATCTTTTGGGGAGTGTCATCTCCTCTTCAAGAGGGATCGCCGCGATATACTCTGTGGTACCGCGGGGGATATCAAATGCTTCATATACTGCAAAGGGAATACGGTCGGCAGAGAGACCGTTCTCTTGCATGAAATCATAGAGTGTTTCAAAATCTCTGCGCATGACAACACTGAGATCCTCGATCGCGCAGCTGCGTGCAATACCGGTATAACGCCCCTCGGGCAGAGGCAGGACACCTTCTATATGGACAAACGAATCGACTTTCCCCGTTTCGATATACTCTTTGAGCATCAAAAGTCCCCGCCTGTAATCCATACCGATATATGCTTTCAATCTCGATTGCATCCAAAACATAAAAAAAGGAATATTGCCATCCATCTGCCAGATGACTTCGACCCCCTCTTCACTGCTTGCGAGATCGAAACGGACGATAGCTGAAGATTTGAACGGCTTTCGAAAATTGAGCTCCATTTTCAAACATGTATCATGCACCTCGATAAGCTCCATACTCCCGGCTCCTACCAAGTGTCCTGCCCATGCATAGGTCGCCCCCACCTGCCCCTGTCTGTCGGTATAGGTCAATACCGCATCAGGCTCCATCACCAGCCACGGTGACCATTTCGGCCACTGGCGAAAATCCCTAAGCGTATCATTGATCTCTTTTAGCGGGGCATTGATAGTGATGGACCGTTCTACATGGTATGCAGGCATGAAAGCTCCTTTGAAATTGGACTCTACAGAGATCTATTGTAACATAATTTCAAAACAGCAAATATGCTATAATACTTTCAAATAAGCGAAGAGAGGGATTAACATGACCGGTGAAGAGATCGCTAAAGAGAGAATAGCCCACTGTAAAAAGCATCGGCTTCCCTACCTCGATCTTCGGGGACTTGGACTCACTTCTATTCCCAAAGAGCTTGCCGAGCTGACATGGCTCGAGCGTCTCTCACTCTCTGAGAACAAACTCTGCTGTATCGACCTGCTCAAAGTCCTGACCCGTATCCACAAACTCGCGTTTTCACACAACAATATCAAAGATCTCAGCCCGCTTCAAAGCAATACTAGGCTAAAATTTCTTTTTATGAAACATAACTGTGTTGAAGATATTTCCGTTTTGGGAGGTATTGATACATTGAAAAAGATAGAAGCACATCATAACGAGATCAAAGAGGTGGAGCCACTTGCAAAGCTGCCACATCTTGTCTACCTCGATCTCTCAGACAACCATCTCTGCGATGCAGCCGCAGTCAAGGAGATCACTACCCTGCGCTGGCTCTCACTCAAAAACAATCCACTTGACAAACAGGGTATCCTACAAATCAAACGGGCACTGCACCACATGGTCTTTTTCGCCTATTGATCAGACCAGCGGCACTGACCACATGCGATAGTAGGCAACGATACGAAGTGCCACCCCCAACACAAAAACCGCGGTGATCGTATAGAGATTCATCCATCCGAACTTCTCCAGCAGATAGAGTACAGCGCCTGCCAAGAGCGAAACCGTACCATAAAATCCTGTCTTGAAAACGAAGGGGACTTCGTTGATGATGATATCTCTGGCGATGCCGCCACCCACTGCTGTCACAAAGGAGAGCGCGAGTACACCGGTAATGTTCAGTCCCGCATCGAGTGCGACCAATGCACCCCCGATACTGAAGGATACCAGCCCGATCGAATCACTCAGGATAAACCAGGAGCGGTTCTCGACACTCTCTTTTTTGTGCAGCCTAAAAAGGATCATCAGAAGCATCAGGGTAAAGACGATCACTGCCGGCGCATCATGAGAAAAGGTATAGGGTGTTTTGTTGACGATGACATCACGCATCACCCCTCCGCCAAATGCCGTGAGAAAGACAGACACAAGCGTACCGAGGAGATCGAGATGGTTGCGTGCCGCGACAAAAAAGCCGCTCATTGCAAAGGCAACGATACCGATATACTCCGCTGTCTCGAACATCACTTTCCCTACAGGTCTATCGCATACTGTTTCAATGTCTCCAGATCGACCAGATCAAGCATCCGTTCATGGGTCGCATGGATGAAAATCTTGGGTGCCATCCCGTCTTTGATCGCCTTGAGGAAGCTATATCCGCCCAGACACCAGCTCTCACCGGGTTTCACACCGGCAAAATTGTACTGGGGCATAGGCGTAGAGAGATCGTTGCCCACCCTTTTGGAGTACTCCAAAAACTCCTCTGTCGCATAGATACAGACAGCATGCACTGCCTGGTTGTTTGCCAAAGAGGTGCAGGTACCGTCACGGTAAAATCCTGTCAGAGGATTGAGGCTGCACGGCTCGAGCGGACCTCCGAGAACATTTTTGGCATCAGGGTCGATTCGTCTCATGGATGCTCCTTGCTTTAGTTTGTCATATTCTATCACAGCATGGAAGTATTGCTACCATACGTCACCAAATTTAGATCAAATCAAAAACGCTGTTACCTTTTGCCATACTACTCTTCTGCGATAAGATCGAGGATATCAAAAAAAGCTTCAGGCTCTTGGTAACCGTAGAAGTTTTCATCTTTGAGTTCATTGCCCTCACGGTCAAAAAAGACAAAGGATGGAGGTCCATAGATCTTGAACTTTTTGCGTATCGCCTGACTCTTTTTGTCATTGAGATCGGTCATATTGACCTTGAGCGCAACATAATGCTTTTTGAGTATCTCTCGTACACGCGGATCGATCAGAGTAGTCGCTTTGAGCTTCTTGCAGACCGGGCACCAGTCTGTATAGAAAAAGATAACCATCGGCTTCTTCTCTCTTATCGCCTCCTCTCTTTTGGCTGCGAGTTCTTCCAGACTCCTCACTGTTTCAAACGGTATCCCATCTTCTGCTGTACTCTTTGGGGTCGTGGTGCTCTGGATAACCTGCTGCTTTGGCAGCGGATGGAAAATATCCTGCTGACCATAAGAGGCACCGATGAGCAGCATCACGCCCCAGATCAGTAACACTGTCCCCACTCCTTTGGCAAAGACCTTCCAGCCGCTCACACTCTCAGGCAGTGACTGTGTCGCCCCCAGATAGACTGCGATGATCACCAGATAGATACCCCAAAGCAGCAGCTCCGGTACCAATCCCAACGTCGAAAATATCCAGATGGCAACCCCAAGCAGCACTGTCCCAAAAAAGTATTTGACCATATCCATCCATGCCCCGGCTTTGGGGAGCAGATGCCCCGCGCCAAGCCCGACAACGATCAGCGGTACACCCATCCCCAGTGCCAGTGCAAACATCGTCAGTGCACCAAGCATCGGATCACTCGTAGCGATCGCAACACTCAAAAAGGAGATCAGTATCGGAGAGACACAGGCACCCAGTATCAATGCCGAGATCGCGCCAAGCACAAAGACCATCACGATATTGCCGCCCTTGATACCCTGTGAGCCTGCGCTGATTCGTGACTGTATAAAGGCAGGGAGTTGGATCGTATAGAGTCCGAACATCGAAAGTGCCATCGCCACAAAGATCAGTGCCATCACACCGATCACCCAAACATTCTGGAAATATGCCTGAAGCTGCTCACCCGTCGCACCTGCCACCGCCCCCATAGCCGCATAGGTTACAGCCGTACCCAATACATACGACAAAGAGAGGAAAAAGGCCTTGGTCTTGGTGATCCCCTCCCCCTCACCTGCGATGATACTCGATATGATAGGTATCATCGGCAATACACACGGAGTAAAGGTCAGCAGTATCCCCGAGACAAACGCCCCCGCGAGGATACTCGCCGTAGACTGCGCGACAAACTCCGGATTTGCCGCACACAGATAAAGTGTCACCGACAAGAAAAGTCCTGCCACACGAAAAAGTTTGCTACGCATCGATCACTCCTTTGATTATTTCTCACAGTGTAGTGATTTTATATGCACTCTTTGTGCAATGACTCTTCTAAAAAAGCGTATCCTTCACCTCATCCAACCCCTCAAGCTGAGGCGGTTCATGGTGTTTGCGGATATACTCCTGCAGTCTGCCCTCTTCTGCCATATTTTTCACCCACTTTTTGAGGCTTTTGCGCTCTTTTTGATACTTCATATAGGGGACACTCATCCCACAGCTTGTCTCGACTGCATAGATATCAAAAAGAAAGAGCCGTCTGACCACACTGCTACCCACACCGAAATGGCTCAGATACCCCTCAAAGCGCTCATCGCTTTTCTCTATAGGCTCTGCTTTGCAAAAAATACGGAGGATATTCGCAGCGCCTTCAAAAGCATTGAATACCAGTGCAAACTCCCCTCCATTTACCGCATCTCTATAGGTACGGTTACCCGATCCGGGATAATCAAGATAGAGCAGTGTCAACTTGTCAAGCACCCGGATACTATCATACCCTTTGGGTGAGAGATTGACCTCCTTATCACTGCAGCTTGCAAGATAAAAGAGTTTTTGCTGTTTGATAAAATCGATATCTTTTGCCCTGAGTGATGCATACTGTTTGCCCATTCTTATCCTTTTTTGTATTCTTAAGATACAATAACACAAATTGACTAAGGAGTCCTATGAGCTAAGAGCGTGAAGGTGAGCTGTTGATGCTGGGGCTCTCTGTGCTGGAGTCGTGGTTTCCTATCCTCTCCATTGTTGCTATCTCCTACGTCGGTGCACTCCATACCTATATGTACAGTCTGATGATTGCATTCTTCTTTTATCTGCTGATCATGTACAAACGACGGCGCTTTGGAGAGCTGAAGAACCGTGCTGCATACAAAGATCTCCTGCTGACGACATTTTGGATCACGACTATTTTTAGCCTGATCTTTATCGGTCTTCGCTATACAACGGCAGGCAATATGGCGGTGATCGTCTTCTTGCAGGTACTCTTCTCCTATCTCTACTTCAACCTTCTTGGCAAAGAGAAGATGGACAGAATACACCTCATCGGCGCAGCGCTAATGACCGTAGGGGCGCTGATCATCCTCATCCCGGATGATATGCATTTCAACAAAGGAGACTGGCTCATTCTCCTCTCCGCTACCATGGCACCCATCGTCAACTACTACCAAAAACGTGCCAGAGAGTACTGCTCTGCGGAGACGATACTCGGCTTCCGTACTATCGTAGGCTTTCCTGTGGTTGCGCTGCTGGCATACCTCTTTGAGCCTGCTGTGAGCAAAGAGGATCTGCTTCATGCACTTCCCTATCTCTTTCTCATCGCTACAGGCATCTACGTTGCAGCGAAGATCATGTGGATCGAAGCACTCAAGCGCATCTCCATCACCAAACTCTCCGCGATGCTGGCTCTGATGCCTGTCTTTACCCTCATCTTTGCCTACTTCTATCTCGGTGAAGTCCCGCAGTTACGCCAGATACTGGGGATCCTGCCGGTACTCATAGGTGGTTACCTCATCACCCGTCCTCGCAGGCACACAGCTGCCTGAGCACCTTCAGATAGACCTCGATATACTTCTCTTTCTCTTTGCGCCGGTACTGCATCACCCATCTTGGATGCGGCAGTACCTCTATGGTGTCAAAGAAGTCATAGCGTGCATTGAGCTCTTTGAGATAGACAAGGTTTTTGCCCTGCCCTACTGTTGCGATACGGCGGATGACATTGGGGTATGCCATCTGTTTGCGAATACTCTCGACAATGAGCGGTTCGAAGTAGTGCAGTGTCGCTTTGTCATCGTAGTAGTTGTAGTTTTTGCCATTTCGTAGAAGTCCAAAGGGCAGTACTGTGGTAAAGAGAAAGTCACCGTAAAACATTTCAGGTTTACCATAGGCATCAACTACTTCGCAAATGAAGTTGGCACTGAGTTCGCTACGCTTCTCAAGCGTGTTTGCGATGCCACACTTCTCTTCGATCAAAATAGGATCGGTAAAGCTGACACCTGTCAGCCCTGCACCATGCCTGCCCGGATTGATCCCGAAAAGCAGCGTGCGTGGACGGGTATCGCTATAGTATTTTCCGTAAAATGCCTCCATCACTCGGCGTGTTTCGGGCTTGTCATAGGGGTAGATGATCTCTACCCCGTTGGGTGGATCGAAATCTTTTTGCAATGAGAAATAAAAGTCTAAAATCTGTTCTGAAAATTGCATGAATAATATTGATCCAGTTCTCTTTCATTACCGACCATAATACGCCATAACACTCGCTTTGGCAATGGTATGCGCATTGATCATAAAGCCGGCAACAGGAGCGTTGGTATCAGGTTTTAGATCGAGTTTTGGCACATCTAGTGCATAAACGGTAAAAATATAACGGTGCGGTTTGTCGCCTTTTGGAGGGCAGGCACCGCCGAAACCGACGATACCATAATCATTTTGTATCTCTATAGCTCCTTTAGGCATATCCTTACCGGAAGCTCCTGTTCGGATTCTATTTTCGTCGGCGGGAATATTTACCACAATCCAATGCCACCATCCACTGCCGGTCGGTGCATCGGGGTCATAAACAGTAACAGCAAAACTTTTTGTACCTTTTGGGGCATCCTCCCAGCGAAGTTCCGGTGAGATATTTTTGCCGTTACAGCCAAAACCGCTAAACTCTTGTGCTTTTGTCAACTGTCCTTCAATATCGAAACTGCTAAGGGTAAAGTTTCCTGCTAAAATTGCTGCACTTGCCAGTATTGAGAATAGTAAATGTTTCATTGATTACTCCTTTTTTATTTATCATAACATTTATTTTGATATAAATATATTTGGAGTTAGCTATTTCATATTTCTTCCTTTGATTGTATATCCGGGAAATGATAAATCATCTCCTCATAGCTTTTGTAGGTTTGCAGTGTCTCTACTACTTCAGCCAAAGGCTCAGGGTAATTGCCACTCAAGTCAAACTCATCTTCGCCGACTTCAAAAGCAAGTTTCTCATGTGGCGGGTCAAACTGTGCATCGACACCCTCTTTGTTACCGCGTGCATCGACTCTGTACCAGCCGTAGTCTTTGAGATAGACCCAATTGAGTCCATGCAGACAGTAGATACCCGGCGTATACTCCGAACAACTCAGACGCTGATAGGAAAACCCGCTCGGGATGCCATTGGCACGCAAAAGTGCGGCGAGCAGATGGCTCTTGGCGTAGCACCAGCCTGTGCGGTGTTCCAAGACTTCGGAGGCTTTGCAGGTGGTAATCTCATCTTTGGCATCCCCACTGTGGCGTATCTCGTCCCGGACATACTCAAAACAGCGTTTGGCAATGGCTGTATCGTCATGCAGCCCCTCTGCCAACCGCTTCGCCTCCGCCACTACAGCGGGATGATCGTAGTCGATGATCTCTGTGTATTGTAGATAGTTTTGCATAGCCTATTGTACCACATCAGCCAAACATGCTATCATACAGGCAAAAAAAGCTCATGACAAAACAAAACCCCCGACTTATTCAGATCGCGCTTTTGCTGGTGGCGACACTCGGTGTCATGTCCGGCATCACGGTCGTCTCATCGCTACCGCTGATCTCTCATACCTTTGCCGATATCCCCCATATCGCTTTTCTCTCCAAGATGATGCTCACCATCCCCTCTGTCGTGATCGCGCTCTTTTCACCGTTTGCGGGGCATATTGTCGATCGGTGGGGACGGCTGAAGCCGCTTTATACAGGCATCGCCCTCTTTGTGCTTGGCGGAAGCAGCGGATTTTATCTGCATGATTTTTACATCATCCTTGCCGGGCGTTCGGTGCTGGGCTTGGGTGTGGCGCTTATCATGACGAGCTCTACTGCGCTTATTGGAGACTATTTTGATGAGCAGACACGTCACACATTTATGTCAAGGCAGGGAATGGCGGTGGCGCTGGGCGGCATCCTCTTTATCACGGCAGGCGGCGTGCTTGCCCAGATGCACTGGTCCTACCCCTTTGCAATCTATCTGCTTCCGCTGCTCTATGTACCTTTCTTGCTCAAAGCACTCTATGAGCCTGCAAAGCATACCCATATCGCAGATGCCGAGCTTGAAAGCAGTCTGCTGCCGGTCTATATCACCGCATTTTTTGTGATGGTGCTTTTTTATATGCTGCCAACCCAGCTGCCCTACCTCATCGTCGATACCCTTGGCGGGGAACCAAGCAGTATAGGTTTCGTCATCGCTACAGCCATGCTTTTCAATGCACTCACCTCCATGCAGTATGCACGCTTGAAAAAGCGCTTTGACTACCTGCAAATTTATGCCTTTACATTTCTGCTCTTTGCCACAGGGGTCTTTTTGATTGCCAGAGCAAACTCCATTGCCACACTTTTCTTCGCTACGGTACCCATGGGTATGGCATTTGGACTGCTGCTGGTCAACACCAATGCCTGGTTCCTCTCCAAAGTCCCGCCGCACAAACGCGGCAAAGCCTCAGGCATCCTCACATCAAGCCTCTTTCTTGGTCAATTCTCTTCACCCCTGCTCTTCGAGCCTATCGTAAGTTGCTACGGTATACAGGGACTCTTTATGATCATCGCCTCTATTGCCCTTTTTATCGCAATGGTACTTTTCTACTTCTCATCCTCCTTTAGATACAATACGCCATAAATACAACAGAAGAGCTTCTAACCATGCTAAATATGATGATCGGATTTTTCAAAGA
>WFYB01000159.1 GCA_015490315.1 Sulfurovum sp.
AGAGGATACTTAAACAAAGGGATTAACATGACTCATGTACTTACAGAACACCCCTATTTCGGTGTATTTGTTTTGTTCGCGTTGACAGCGGTGGCGTTTCCTGCGACACTTTGGCTCGCACGGTTCGTTTCCAGAAAACTGGCACGGCTTGATACAGAAAAGCTCAAACTGACCATCTACGAGTGTGGGCCGGAAGTGACCAAGCAGCCCAACACGATCTCGGCGCAGTTCTATCTGATCGCACTGCTGTTTATTTTGTTTGATGTGGAGATTATCTTTATGTTCCCTTGGGCGATCGACTTCAAACTGCTTGGATGGTTCGGTTTTGCGGAGATGATACTATTTATATTACTGCTTGCGATTGGATTCGTATATGCATGGAAGAAAGGAGCACTTGAATGGCACAGCATCAAGTAAATTATGCCAGCGCAGCTGGATTGCCGATAGCATTGACTTCGGTAGACAAACTCGTCAACTGGGGGCGTTCAAACTCGCTTTGGCCGCTGACATACGGACTCGCGTGCTGCGCGATCGAGATGATGGCATCGGGCGCATCACGTTACGACTTCGACCGTATGGGTACGATCTTTAGAGCCTCTCCGAGACAGGCGGATGTGATGATCCTTGCCGGTACGCTTTCCAAGAAACACTCAGAGTTCGCAAGAAGACTCTATGACCAGATGACCGAGCCCAAATGGGTCATCTCTATGGGAAGTTGTGCCAACACAGGCGGGATGTTCAACACCTATGCGACCGTACAGGGTGTCGACAGGATTATCCCGGTCGATATCTATCTGCCCGGATGTGCTCCCAGACCGGAGACACTCCAGTATGCGTTGATGATGCTGCAGAAGAAGATCCGAAGAGAGTCTGCTGATATGAAGAAGAGACCGATACAGGATCTGACAAACCAGAAGGGTCCTAGAAAAGCGAGGTTGATCTAATGAGAAAATATACACCAAAAGACAATGTACAGGCAAAAGCCTACTATACAGACAGATTTTGGGTCTCTCCCCGTGTACCGCAGAGTCCGGTAGAAGAGGGTACACACTTTGCCAAGGTGGTTGAAACACTGGGCGCACAGTGCAAAGAGGCGTATATCGTGGACGGTCAACTGGTAGTCCACATCGATGCGACAGAGAACTTCAATGTCATGAAGACCCTTAAAGAGCAGTGCGGATATACGCAGTGCTCCGAGCAGAGTGCGGTTGATTATCTGGCGCAAGACGGTGAGTTTGAACTCTTCTGGCAGCTGCTCAATATCGATGAAGCCAAGCGTATCCGTGTGACAACACGTATCAAACAAGGTGAAGCGATCGAGAGTATCGAAAAGCTCTACAAATCGGCGAACTTTGCGGAGAGAGAGCTCTTCGATATGTTCGGTATCAAGGTCAACAACCATCCGTTCCTCAAGCGTATCCTCATGCCGGACGACTGGGAAGGGCACCCGCTGCTCAAGACCTATCCGCTGCATGGAGATGAGTTCGCTTCATGGTATGAGGTCGATAAGATCTTCGGCAAAGAGTACAGAGATATCATTGGACCTGAGAACAGAGATCCGGCGATGATTGACAGATATGACACCAAGCGTTTCTCAAGGATCGGTTACGAAGTACCGTTCGCAGCGGATTATACAGACGAAGAGCAGCAGCCGGTAGAGTACAGTGATACCTTTCTGGTTGATTACAACAAACCGTCCAAAACACTGGATGAAAGAAAGTAGGAGAAGGCATGGCACAGGTAAAAAATAAATTAACGCCGTTTTTTGAAAACCTCAATTTCGAGCGTGATGACAACACAATGGTCATCAACTTCGGGCCGCAGCACCCTTCTGCACACGGACAGCTCAGACTGGTACTCGAGCTTGACGGTGAGCAGGTTGTCAAAGCCTATCCGGATATCGGATACCTTCACAGAGGGATCGAGAAGATGGCGGAAAATATGACCTACAACGAGTTCCTCCCGACAACGGACAGACTCGACTATATCGCCTCTACCTCCAACAACTATGCCTATGCGCTTGCAGTCGAAAAGCTGCTTGGCATCGACAAAGATATCCCAAGACGCGCACAGGTGATCCGTACAATGCTGCTGGAGGTCAACCGTATTATCTCTCACCTCTTCTTTATCGCGACACACGCGCTTGATGTCGGGGCGATGTCGGTCTTCCTCTATGCCTTCCGTGAACGTGAGTTCGGGATGGATCTGATGGAGGATTACTGTGGTGCGAGACTGACACACTCTGCGGTACGTATCGGGGGTGTACCTCTCGATCTTCCCGAAGGGTGGCTCGAGAATCTTGCGGCATGGTGCGACAAGGTCGATCATGAGACCAAGCATACCTATGAAGCGCTTCTAACAGAGAACCGTATCTGGCGTATGCGTCTTGAGGATGTCGGTGTGATCTCCAAAGAGGATGCACTCTCTTGGGGCTGTACAGGGATCATGCTGCGCGGTTCAGGTGTTGAGTACGATATCCGCAAAGAGGAGCCGTATGAGCTTTATGACGAGCTCGATTTCGATATCCCTGTCAGTGACAGATGTGACTCCTACGGACGTTACAGACTCTATATGGAAGAGATCTACCAGTCAACCAAGATCCTTAGACAGCTGATCACGATGTACAAAGAGACCGGGCCTGAGCTGATGGCGCACGCACCGAAATATATCTCTGCATCAAAAGAGCAGATCATGACAGAAAACTATGCGCTAATGCAGCACTTTGTACTGGTCACGCAGGGGATGAGACCGCCAAAAGGCGAAGTCTATGTACCGACTGAATCACCCAAAGGTGAGCTTGGTTTCTATATCAAGTCCGAAGCGGAACCGTATGCCTACAGACTCAAGTGTAGAGCACCGAGTTTCTTCCATACCGGATTGCTGCAGGAGATTCTTGTGGGCACATACATTGCAGACGTCGTTACGATCATTGGTTCTACCAATATCGTATTCGGTGAAGTTGACAGATAGGGGCAGGCATGAAAAGATATGATTTAAGACATCTACACGATGATTTCTATAACAGAATGGCGGAACTGATCGATCAGGGGCTCAAAGAGGGAGAGGTAGGCATCTTTCTTTTTGAAGTCAAAAACGACTTCTCACATGTGCAGAGAACGGCTGACTTTATCCGGGAGATGGGGCATGACCTGATGAACTCTCTGAAGTTCGCCGAGCCGGACTGGACGATCGTGGTCAAGAAGCTGGATGAAGCCACACGCAAGGCAAGAGCAGATGAGATCGCAGCTGCCAAGGTCAAAGCAGAGCTGGAAGCGGTAGAGAAAGCAGAAGCTGAAGCTGCCGAAACAGGAAAGGCTGACTAATGTCTCATGTAGTATTCTCTACGTGGAGGGATGAGTTTATCGACAACCGCGGTAAACCCAAAGAGGAGTGGCAGGAGACTGCGTTTAAACTCCCTGAAACCTATCACGGAGATACCAAGTCCAAAGCGTTTATCGGGTGGGACGGAGTCACTATCTTTGATGAGGATATTGATGCTGTTGTCCTGGCAACCCGCTACGCGGCACAGTATCAGGAGTACTCTGAAGCCTGTGGACGCTGTGCTCCGGGCAGGTGGGGCGGGCGTATCCTCTACGATCTGCTTGACAAGATCGCACGCGGCGAGGGGAGCCATGATGATATAGCACACCTCAAGGAGATCTCAGAGACGATGATGGTCACCTCCAAATGTGAGATAGGCAAGACCGTACCCAAGCCGATCCTTGATCTGATGACCTACTACAAAGATCAGTTTGATGCCTGTATCGATGAGCAGAAGCCTTCGAAACATTATGAAGCCGATATCAACTATATCGCCAAAGTGACAGCGCCTTGTACCGACATGTGTCCGGCACATGTCGATATCCCTGCCTATATCGAAGGGGTGCGCGATATGATCTTCACTGAATCACTCGAAGCGACACGCCAGACAATGCCATTGGCACATACCTGTGGGCGTGTCTGCCCGCATCCGTGTGAAGATGCCTGCCGCCGTATGAATCTGGATGAGCCTATCTCTATCATGGAGCTTAAACGTGTGGGAGCTGACTACGAGACCGATCACGCGCTGCCGTGGCACCACCCGTTCCCGGTACAGCCGCCGCGTAACGATGGCAAAAAGGTAGCGATTATCGGTGCGGGACCTGCGGGTCTGACAGCTGCCTACTACCTGGGGGTACAGGGGATCCATGTCGATATCTTTGAAGAGCTTCCCGTCAACGGCGGTGAAGTAGCTGTAGGCGTGCCGCAATATCGTATGCCTGTAGAGAAGTATGACAAAGATATCGAGTTTGTCCTCGAACTTCCTACGGTCAATGTCTACAACAACCACAGGGTTGATGCCGAAAGGCTCAAAGAGATCGATGCCGAATATGATGCGACACTGCTCGCTTTTGGGACAAGACTCTCCAAGAAGATCCGATGTGAAAACGAAGATCCGAGCTATGAAGGCTACTGGGGTGCGATCGCGATGCTTGACCAGGTCAATCTCTGGCATAAGTATGGCATAGGCGAATCTCCGGCGAAGAAACTCAAAGACTCGACACTGGTCTGTGTCGGTGGAGGATTTACCTCTATGGACGTGGTGCGCTGTGCGATCAGAGAGGGTGCGAAGAAAGTGATCATGCTCTATAGACGTGACGAGAAGACGATCATCCGTAACACGACCTACGAAGAGTACCATGAAGCGGTCGAAGAGGGTGTGGAGTTTATTTTCCACTCTGCGATCGAGCGCATTGTGGATGAGAACGGTAAGATCAAGAAGCTAATCGTCAACCGTTATGAACTCGTACCGGATCCCGACGGCGGTCGTCCACAGCTTGTCAAGATCGAGGGTGAAGATTTTGAGATCGAGTGTGACTGGCTTGTACCTGCGGTCTCTCAGGCTGCCGATCTGCAGATCCTGCCAGAAGAGTGGAATGTCGAGCTTACTTCGTGGAATACGATCCTGACCAACGGGAGAGACTTTATGAGCTCGCGTCCCGGACTTTTCGCTGCGGGTGACTGTGAGTATGGTCCTATGACCATCGTCAATGCGGTCGGACAGGCACGCCGTGCAGCATCGGTAATTGGCCGCTATATCTATGACGGTGAAGTGAGTCTGACCGATGATGAGATCATGGAAGACCATCTCAACAAGCTCAAAGTCTACGACAAAAGCGAGAAGATCACAGGCTGGATGCCGGGTCTGCCGCGTGCAGTGAGTGAAAAGCTTAGTGTCGAAGAGCGTAAAGACAACAACAAAGAGGTCAATCTCGGCTTTACAGGCGATGAGGCGATCGCCGAAGCGGAACGTTGTATGCGCTGTTATTACATTTCAATGGTGGCGGTGTAGTATGGGTGTACATAATTCAATCGGTCTTGGTAAAAAGATCACCATCACTATTGACGGCAAAGAGTGCAAGAGTACTTTTGGCAAAACGATCCTGCAGATCGCACGAGAGAACGGGATCTATATCCCTACGATGTGCTATCTGACCAAGGTCAAGCCGATTGCATCATGCCGTATGTGTATCGTCAATGTCGAAGGGGTTGAGGGTGCGATCCTCTCCTGCCAGGAGAAAGCGGTCGACGGCGCAGTGATCACGACGGATAATAAGGAGCTCTTCCAGGAGCGTCAGAATATCATGAAGCTCTACAATGTCAACCACCCGCTTGAGTGCGGTGTCTGTGACCAGAGTGGTGAGTGCGATCTGCAGAACAAGACGCTGGAGTTTGAGGTGGACAATCAGACATTTACGGCACGTGAGCAGTTCAGACCTATCGAAAACTGGGGGCATGTCAGTTATGATGCATCGCTCTGTATCATGTGTGAAAAGTGCGTGAGGGTCTCGACAGAGATTACCGGAGATGAGGCACTTCAGATCAAGTTTGGCGGATACTCTTCGGAGATCATCAATGTCAAACCGGAAAAGAACTACGCAACACTCGGTGAAGCAGCAGCGGTCTGTCCGGTCGGTGCACTGGTCGATACCAACTTCAAGTATATCGCCAATGCCTGGGAGCTGACGAAAGTACCATCCTCATGCCCGCATTGCGGTGGCGGATGCCAGCTCTACTATGAGGTCAAGCCCGCAGGGATCGAAAACAGACGTGAAACGATCTACCGTGTAGGTAACAACTATGAATTCTCTACACTCTGTCCGGCAGGACGTTATGCATTTGACTATGACAACACCACTGCCGTGAAAGATCCCGAAGCGTTCAACAGAGCAATAGAGGCATTCAAAAAAGCCAAAACGATCCGTTTTAGTTCCATGACATCCAACGAAGAGGCACTGATTCTTCAAAAGCTCAAAGAGAAGTATGGATACAGACTGCTCTCACCGGAAGCCAAAGCCTATCGTGACTTTATAGATGCCTACGGATCGGTCACAGGCAATCACCTCTACGGCGGTGACCTGAAAACACTGGGCAAATCACAGGGGATCATTATCCTCGGTACGAGACTCAACGATGATCATCCGACAGTGAAATACCATGTGAATATGGCGAGCAAGTGGGAGC
>WFYB01000160.1 GCA_015490315.1 Sulfurovum sp.
GGGGATGATGTCCGCAAAATAGACTGGAAAACGACGGCAAAACTGGGCAAGCCCTTTGTCAAGATCTACAAAGAGGAGCGTGAGCTCAATGTGGTCGTGGTCACAATGCTAGGCGGATCGATGTATTTTGGTACAGTCAAACAAAAGTCCGATATCGCCGCGGAAGTGACAGCGACACTGGGATTTTCGGCGGTGAAAAATGCCGATCTCTTCTCACATATGCTCTTTGCCGACAAGCTCTATGATCTAAGCAAACCGAGCAAAAAGCTTTTTGCCGTACACAAAGCGGTCGATGAGATCACAGCGTTTGAGCCGCTTGGGAAAGTGGGAGACTATCAAGCATTGACCCAGACGCTTAACAACAGACTCAAGAAAAAGGCGCTGCTTTTTATCATCTCCGACTTTGTCGGGGAGGTCGACCTGAAGCTTCTGGGCAAAAAGCATGATGTCTTTGCCGTGATCGTACGTGACAAGTTTGAGGAGGATCCAAGCGAGCTTGGCTATCTAAGACTGGTCGATATGGAGACAAAGCAGAGCTTTGAAGGCAATATCGATGCAGGGGCGCTTAAAGCCTACAAAAGGGCGCTGCACGAGAATGACGAACGGCTCTATAAGCAGTTCAAAAAGCAGGGCATACGCTTTGTCAAGGTCTATACCCATGAAGATGCAGTATTGAAACTGATGAAAGGAATGAGGGTTTAGTGAAGAGTGAGAAGGTAGGAGTGAGGAGCGTCGGTATGCTTTGCTTTGCAAAGCCTGTATTGAAAGAAGAGGAGTATTTGTATGAATGAGCAAAATATAACAGCTCAACTGAAAGATATCAAACCGTTGATAGAGATTCCTGACAGCAGCTTTTATATCTACTGGGGTCTGATAGGCTTTGCAGTGCTGCTTGGGCTTGGCATTCTCTTTTTTGTTGCCAAGAAGTTCTGGCAGATGCGCAAGCAAAATCTCGCCAAGAGTTATCTTGCCGCACTCAAAGCGATCGACTGGAAGGATACCAAGAAGTCTGCCTACGCAGCGACACATTATGGCAGGCTGCTCGCTACAGATGAGCGGCGTAAAGAGCTTTTCAGTCAGCTTGAGCCGATGCTGGAGAAGTACAAATACAAAAAGGTGGTTGACGAGGTTGATGATGATACACGCAACCTTTTCAACCTCTATGTGCAGGTGAGCGATGAGTCAGTTTAGTTTTGAATATCCGTTGGCATTTGGGCTCCTCATCCTTTTTGCGATATGTGCAAAATGGTGCAAAGAGCGCAGCCGCGCGATCTTTTTCCCACACATTCACAATCTGATGGCACCGAGCGTGGGCAAATCCACATGGCTTGGGCTGCTCAAGTGGCTGGGGATCGTGTTGGCGGTGACGGCGCTGGCATCTCCTGTGATCACCAAGAGCTATACCAACTCCAAAAAAGAGGGGCGTGACATCGTACTGGTGCTGGACAGTTCCGACTCGATGCGCCAGCGAGGCTTTGATCCAAACGACATCATGAAGAGCAAATTTGATGTGGTCAAAGAGGTGGTAGAGGATTTCATCCAGAAACGAAAAGATGACCGTATCGGTATGGTGACCTTCGCGGATGTGGCATTTATCGCCTCGCCGTTGACCTTTGAGAAGACGTTTTTGACCAATATCACGAAGATGCAGCAGCTTGGCATCGCGGGGAAACGTACCGCGATCAATGATGCTTTGGTGCAGGCATACAATATGCTCAGCAAATCCAAAGCCAAAAGCAAGATCGTCATCCTCCTGACCGACGGACAGGACAATATGAGTAAGATTCCTTTTGAAGAGGTCAAAAAGATGATCGAAAAGAGAGATATCAAACTCTATGCCATCGGAATCGGTGATAGCAGAGACTACAACGCGATGTACCTGCAGGCACTCGCACAGGCGGGACATGGTGCGGCATTTGGTGCGAGAAACGCGCAGATGCTCGAACAGGTCTATGCGCAGATCGACAAGCTTGAGAAGAGCAAACTCAATGACAAAAAGATCGTAGAGCACACCTATCTCTACATCTATCCGCTGATCATCGCGATCTTGAGTCTGCTTCTCTTTATCTATATACGCAACAGCAAAGGAGTGTAGAGATGACATTTGTATATCCGCAGCTCTTTTGGGTGCTGATCGTTCCGTTTGTGATCTTTGCTTTTCTGATCGTCACAAACAAGGAGAGGCTCTCCCGTATATTTGACCCAAAAGTCCTTGAGCGGCTCAGTGCCGACAGTGAGAGCCTGCCTTCGCGTGTACGTAACATCATACTGCTTACGGCAATCTTCTTTATGATTGTCGCACTGGCAAGACCGGTAGTCGAAAAAGGAGAGCAGAAGGTGCAGGTCAAGGGATTGACACTCTTGACCGCCCTGGATATCTCCGGTTCTATGAGAAGTAAGGATGTCTATCCCAACAGGCTGGAGTTTGCCAAGAAGAAGATGGGTGAGTTTTTCGATGCGATGCCAAGCGATGAGATAGGGGTGATGGCGTTTGCCTACAATGCTTTTGTACTCGCACCCTTTACTGCTGACAAAGAGACGCTGAAGATGATGGTAGACGGGGTCGATGACAGCTATATCTCGATGGGTTCGACCGACTTTGAAGCGATGGGCGAACTCGCCGCCAAACTGCTGGAGAAGAAGAAGCCCAAAGTACTCGTGGTCTTCACCGATGGCGGGGATGAAGAGGCGATCAAAGGATTGGGTGACATCCTCGAGGAGAACGGCATCGATCTTTATGTAGTACTGGTAGGTACCAAAAAAGGTGCGCCGGTACTGGATGACAACGGCAAGCCGATGACGCTAAAAGATGGCACCATCGCCATCACCCAGCGAAACGATGCACTTGGGGAGCTTGCCAAGCGTCATGGCGGTGCCTATATTGTTGCAAGCAACGGCAAGAAGGATATCGAAGCACTCGCCAATGTGATCCACAGCAAATACCGTGCCAAACAGCAGGGAGAGGTCAAAGTGAAGCAGCGAGTAGAGTACTTCTATTATCCGCTTGCATTAGGGCTTTTGCTACTGTTATTTGGCTTTAGTTCCCTTCCAAGAAGAACATATCACACCGTACAAGATGGAGGTGCGCAATGAAAAAGTTTATGACATTAGCTGCTATTTACTATCTGCTATCTACTATCTTGTACGCCGGTATCACCGACTTCAAGACGATCGATGCTGCGACCAAGGCGTATCAGCAGAAAGCCTACAACAAAAGTGCCTCACTGCTGAGATCACTCAAAAAAGAGTCGCCGCAAAAAGCGTATGATCTGGGCAATGCCCTTTACAAGGCGAAGCGCTACAAAGAGGCGATCAAAGCCTACGAGAATGCCAAAGGGGTCGATGAAGCCCAGCGCCTGCATAATATAGGCAACAGCTACTTCATGCAAAACAAGCTCGATGAGGCGATCAAGAGCTATGAAAAGGCACTGAAGATTAGGGAAGATGCCGACACAAAGTACAATCTAGAGCTGGCAAAGAAGAAAAAAGAGCAGAAAAAGAAAAAGCAGCAGCAAAACAAGCAGAATCAAAATCAGAAAAAGAACGATCAACAAAAGAAGCAGAACCAAGACCAAAAGAAGAAACAGAATAAAGATCAGAAAAAGAACGATCAGAAGAAAAACGATCAAAAAAACAAACAAGACAAGAACAAGAACGGACAGAAGAAGCAAGACGACAAGCAAAAGGGACAAGAAAAAAAGAAAAAGAGTGATCAGCAAAAAGAGGGTGATAAGAAAAAAGAGGATCAAAAGAAAAAAGGTGACAAGTCCAAAGGTGGAAAAGAGAAGAAACCGCGGGATAAAAAAGGCGATAAATCTGCCGCTGGTGGAACACCCAAAAAGCAGAAGATGAGCAAAGAGGAGAAGCTCAAGCAGGCTGAGCTCAAACGCCTGCTCAAAAAAATGGGCGGCAAAAAAGCGCCGACGATGATGTATCAGATGGGCAGTGGAAAACCCAAGCGCCAAGAGGATATCAAGCCATGGTAATACAAATCAATATAACAGGTTTCACTCGATGACTCTGGCAGTCGCGAACGACAAGCGCCCGTTTCACGGGTTAAGCGCTCCTTTGTCGCCATCGAGTGAAACCTCTTGGAAAAATTGTTGCAGAGCTTAATAAAGAAGAGATAGAATATACAAGGATAGAGAATGAAAAGATTACAACGCTTACTACTTTCACTTTTGACAGTGGGCTCACTGGGGCTGGCGCATGCTGCTTCGGTAGAGGCGAGACTCAGCACTCCTGAGGTCGTCAAGGGCAATATGGCACAGCTACAGATCAAAGCGATCGGTAACCGTGCGGCGTTTCCCAATATAGAGAAGATCGGGGATGCCAAGGTACTGGGCAAGAGCGAAAGCTCCAATATAAGTGTGCAGGTGATCAATAGCAAAAAGAGTGTGATCCGCTCGACAACCCAGACACTTACATTCGCCCCACAGCACGATATGACCATCCCGTCATTCACGGTCAATGTAGACGGCAAGCAGCTCAAGACCAAACCGCTTTCACTCAAGGTGGTCGAGTCCAATGCCAAGGTACCTGCAGGTCAATCGGGAGCCAATCCGCTGTTTTATCTGAGTATGCAGAGTAACAAATCTAAAGCGATGGTTGGAGAGCCTATCCTTTTGACAGTCTATTTTGCTGTCAGGGAGGGGGTGCAGATCACGCAGGATACGGAGTATAGACCACCGAAGTTTGACGGCTTTTTTGTCAAGCCGATCACCGATCAGAAGGTCTACCGCCAAGATGGCTACCAGATCCAGGAGATTGGCTATATCCTCATCCCCCAAAAAGAGGGCAGCTTTGAGATCGGACCGGCAGCCGCCAAGGTGGGGGTGCCCGATCGAAGCAGACGCGATATGTTTGGTATGTTCTTTGGTACCAGATGGTCTCAGATCGCCTCCAATACGGTCAAGGTCACAGTCACTCCCGCACCGGCTGACGCAGACCTGATCGGCAAGTTCGAGGCACATGCTTCGCTTGACCGCAATGTCACCAAGCCCAACAAGCCTGTCAATCTTACCGTAACGATCGAAGGGGAGGGGAGTTTGGAGGATTCCGATATGGCTGACTATGAGATAGACGGTGTGACTGTCTATAGCGACGATCCGGTCGTCACCTCCCGTGTCAGCGGAGGCAAGCTGCTCAGTAGCTACAAGAAGCATTTTGTCTTTATCGCCGATCATGACTTCACGATCCCCTCACGGGAGTACAGCGTGCTCAATCCGCAGACCAAGCAGGTAGGTACGCTCGAGATACGAGGCTTTGATGTCAAGGTAGAGGGTGCCCCTGCACAGCCCTCAGCAGCAACCGGCACTCCACCCGCATCGCAGACACCGGTCGTATATACCAACATCCAGACCGACACTGCCCCTGTCAAAGAGAAGGTTGTCACCAAAGTAGTCGAAAAGAGTAGCTGGTGGATGCTCGCCGCCGCCTTTGGTCTGGGCGGACTCACTGCTATACTCTTGACACAACTGCCATGGAGACGGTGGCTTGCCAAAGAGCGCTTCTTTAGAGAAGATGAAGCACTAAAGATCCTCTATCCGCATATGGGTGAGGATCCTGAAGTCGAAGCGATGGTACGCAAACTCTATGCCAAAAAACGCGGAGACAAAAGTGTCGAGATCGACAAAAAAGCACTCAAAGCGATGGTGGAGCGTTTTAGGTAGTCTCGTTATAATATCCTATGATTTATTATGTATACGAGAAGGGTTTGGAGGCGTTTGTTGATGAGGTGAAGGCACTGGAGGTGCTGTCTGAAGATCTCCAGATCATTGAGATGGATGCCTTTTTGGCACAGCCGCCGGAGGTGTTGACCCATCTGATCGTCAGCGGATCGCTTGTCGTAATCAAGCGGGTCATTCCTATCGCATTGGAGAGTGACATCACGCTGGGGATTATCCCCACTCCCGACCAAAAAAACCTGATCAGAACCTTCGCACTGCCAAGCAAACCCGAAGAGGCTGCAGCATTAGCGCTGGAGCCTGCGGAAGATCGGATTGACCTGCTCTATTGTAACGGGGAGATCGTGCTGCAGGAGGCGGTCATCGGTGAGGCGCCGCCGCTCGATCAGTTCGAAAGTACGGTCGGACAAAAGAGCTGGAGAGACAGGCTGGGGCTCTTTTGGCAGACACTGTCCCGGGTCAAGCAGCTCAAACATACCAAGATGAAGATCACGGTCGCCAACGGCAACGAGATGAAACTCTCGGCAGTCGGCGTGGTAGGCATCGAGTACAACAACAGCACCTTCGCATCCAAGCTGATCGCTTCGGAGCTCAGTGCAATGGATGGGAAGTCTACCGTTGTCATCCTCTCTCCGCAGTCTATCTTGCAGTATGTGGGGTATCTCTTCAAATCCCTTGTCTCGCATCTGGCACCGAGCAAGCTTCCGGCATCGGTCGGGTTCATCCGTAGTTCTCTGGTTGACATTGAGCCTGAGAGAGCTTTGAAGATCGTCATCGATTCTCAAGAAGCTGGTGAGAGCCCCGCAAGTCTCGAGACAAAACAGGCAGTGTTGCGTCTGAAGGTCGGAGAGAAGTTCTGGGAGCGCAACAGCCGGGAGAAAAACACCAAAGAGTCGATCAAAGTCGATCATCTCCCCTCCGATGAGGAGCGCATCAGCTATCTAAGCGAAGGGATCCCTCTCTTTTCTCATGCGAGTAGAGAGCAGTATGCCGCGCTCTTTACCAACCTCAGAGAGGAGGGTCGGCTCAGTTCAACGTTCCTGACCCTCTTGATCCTCTCGACACTGATCGCCACCTTCGGACTCTTTATCAACTCCTCTTCGGTGATCATCGGTGCGATGCTTCTAGCACCTCTGATGCAGCCTATCATCTCGCTGAGTATGGGGGTGCTGCGTCATGACAGTGCACTGCTTGGCAGCGGTGCCAAGACGATCGCTGTGGGGGTGCTTGCCGTACTGTTGACTGCCGCATTGACAGCACTGCTGACCCCCATAGAGCGCCTCACGCCGGAGATGGCAGGTCGTCTGAGCCCGACGATACTCGATCTCTTTATCGCGATTGTTTCGGGTATCGCTGCTGCCTATGTCAAAACCAATGAGAAGATCCTCGGCTCTCTCGCCGGTGTGGCGATCGCCGTGGCATTGGTGCCGCCGATCGCAGTGTCGGGTATCGGCCTGGGATGGGGAGATTGGCATATGTTTTACAGCGCTTTCCTGCTCTTCGTGACCAACCTGGTGGGGATCGTACTTGCGGCGGCATTGACCTTCACGGTACTGGGGTACTCTCCGCTGCATCTTGCCAAAAAAGGGGTGATGATCTGGGTGATGATCGTTGCGGTTGTCTCGATCCCTCTCTACAGTTCGTTCAGGCAGATGAAAGAGGATATCGAGGTACAGCGTACCCTCACACATCTTACCTTCAATGTAGGCAGCCACGAAGTGACACTCGACAACGTCAAGATACTACATCACGGTGATGAGGAGAAAGTAGAATGCGAAGTGATCAGCACAGGTATCCTCTCTGCTGAAGAGAAGAGGCGGCTCAAAGATGCCATCCTCAAAAGCATCGACAAACAGGCAGCGGTGATTGTGAGTTATCGGTATAGATTGTAACTATAGATTAAGGTTTCACTTGATAGCGACAAAGGAGCACTCCACCCATGCAATGGGCGCTTGCGTTTGTGACTGACAGAGCTATCGAGTGAAACCGATGGGTCTACAGAGATATCAATCGAGGATATCGTGTAGGCTGTTTGCCTCTTCCATCCACTTGTTGAGTGCTTCCCACTCCTCATTCTCTACCATCTTCTGGCACTTTTTGAGTTCGCTCTGGAAAGAGTGGATCGCTTCGAGCAGGTTCTCTTTGTTCTGTCTGAAGATATCTTCCCACATATTCGGGCTTGATTTGGCGATGCGGCTCATATCTTTGAAGCCGCCACCCGCAAGTGCCACGATGCTCTCTCTGGCTTCCTGGCGCATCACCGCATTTGCCAGGGAGTAGGAGACAGCGTGGGGCATATGGGAGATAAACGCAGCATGCCGGTCATGCTCTTTGGCATCCATATAGACCAACTTCATACCTATGGATGTGAAGAGTGACTTGGCAAGTTCCTGTTGATGTTGACCGCTCTTTTCCAGATCACAGAGGACAACGACTTTGTCTCTGTAGAGGTCAGCATGTGCGGCACTTGGGCCGAACTTCTCTGTTCCTGTCATTGGGTGCGCGGTAACAAAGTTGGGGCGGATATCGGCGGGGATACTCTCTGAGATCTTTGCTTTGGTACTCCCCAGATCGATCACGGTACACTTTGGGTCAAGACCGGTAAGTTCTTGTGAGATGGCGATGATGCTGTCTACAGGAATGGAGAGGAAGATGACGTCACATCTTTTGATCTCTTCGAGATCGGAGGCGATCGTATCGACCAGACCGAGTTCAAGTGCCTCTTGGCAGTGTGCCTGATTGTGATCGAGACCGACAAATTCAAATGCATCTGAACTCTCACGGAGTGCAAGCGCCAAAGAGCCTCCCATGAGACCGAGTCCGACGATACCTATTTTCTGTTTTTTCATATGTTTCTCTTCCTGTTTCCCCAAAATGTTTTCAAATGGATTATAGCATCTTTTCATGCAATCTTATGAACCTCTTATTGAAAAAAAGATACACTATTGCCATAATAAAATCCCTCTATTAAGGTTACACATTATGATAAAAAAGATCATCTTGTCTTGGTTACTCATAGGATCACTGCTGTTGGCACAGAGAGTCACACAGATCAAATTTGAAGGGCTCTCGCACCTCTCTCCGAGTGTGGCGAAAGAGATCGCCGGCATTCATGAAGGCGATGAGATGGATGCGCGCAAGATCAATGAAGCGGTCAAGAACTTCTTCTCGCAGGGATACTTCAAGGATGTATGGGTCGACAAGCAGGGGGGCGTCCTGATCTTTCACTTCAAAGAGAAAAAAGCGATCGCCAATGTCGATATCAAAGGATACGGATCGGGTGATGACGGTGAAAAACTGCTCAAAAGCATCGGCTTGAAAAAAGGGGATCTCTATGATGCACGCAGGGTCAAAAAGGCTAAAGCATCGATCATCTCGAACCTTGAAAAAAAGGGTTACTACGACACTGTCGTTGAAGTGACAGTTGTACCGGTGGGAGAGAGCAGTGTCTCGGTGGTTTTCGATGTCAACAAAGGTGAGAAGATCAAGATCAAAAAGATCAACTTCATCGGTGCGAAAAAACTTGACAAGGGTGACCTGGAGATGGATCTTGCTAACAAAGAGGCGGACTTTATGGGCTGGCTGCCCTTTTTGGATGACGGGGTTGCGGTCGTTGACCAGCTGGAGTATGATGCCTACCGTGTGAAAGATGTCTATATGAAACACGGATATCTCGATGCCTACGTGAGCAAGCCGCTGATGAGAGTCGACTTCGGATCCTACAAGGCAGAGATTGACTATCAGGTAGCAGAAGGAGATCAGTATCGTGTGGGAGAGGTCAGTGTCGCGCAGGATATGGACGGCCTGGACAGCGAAACGCTGCTCTCCAACCTCTCTTTGAAAAAAGGGAAGATCTTCAATATCAAGAAGATGAGAAAAGATATGAAGAAGCTGCAGGAGGCTGCCGGAAACAGAGGCTATGCCTATGCAAAAGTGCTTCCCCAGATGCACAAAAACCCTGAAGAGAAGACAATCGATATCCAGTATGTGATTCGTCCGGGTGTGCCTGTCGTGATCAACGACGTATTGATCTCGGGCAACAACGCCACCAAAGACAGGGTCATCAGACGCTACCTCTACCTTGCACCGGGTGATACCTTCAACGCGACAGATCTGAAAGACTCCAAGAATGCTCTGGGTAGAACCGGCTTTTTTGAGAGTGTGGATATCCAGCCGCAGAGAATTTCTGAAGACAAGATCAATCTGCTTGTCAAGGTCAAAGAGGCACCGACAGGTACGATCTCTGTAGGCGGGGGATACGGCTCCTATGAAGGGCTGATGTTCAATGCTTCTGTCTCTGACAAGAACTTCCTGGGTACCGGGATCAGTGCAAGTGCCGGTTTTGAATTTTCCAAGATCTCCAAAAGCTACAACCTCTCCTTCACCAATCCGAAAGTATGGGACAGCCAATACAGCCTCTCTTTGAGTCTGAACAAGAAAAGATATGAGTACTATAACTTTACGCAGGATACCACCGGAGGTTCTTTGATCCTTGGACGTGAATTTATGCGTTATTTCCATGCTTCTGTCGGTGTAGGCTATATGGATAACCAGTCGGAGGAGAACAACAATGTATCCAGTGATCTAAACAACACTAATGTTTTTGATTATACAAATCTTTACAACGACAAATATACCAAAACCTCGTTTTATGCCTCGCTCTCTTTTGACAATACGGACGACTACTATGTGCCAAGAGAAGGGATGATCGCGGCGGTGAACTTCGAATATGCCAAACTCAGCGGTAACGACTTCAATGCCACAGCGGGAAGCGGTGAAGAGAACGGTTATGGCGACTTCTTGAAAAGCAGTGCGAAGTTCGGTGTCTACTATGGTATGGAGGACTGGATCGATTACGACCTGATTCTCCGCTTTAAGGCAAGAGCGACAACGATCAGCAGCGGTACCAACGAAAAACTGCCTATCGGGGAAAAACTCTTCCTGGGCGGTATAGGAAGTCTGAGAGGATATCAGCCCTATTCACTCTCACCGGGAAGCTCTGCTACCGGATACGGACTGGGCGGTAAGAAACGTGCATCAACGAGTGTAGAGGCGAGTATACCTCTCTCAGAGGCTGCCAAGATGCGTCTGACAGGCTTTTATGACTATGGGATGATCGGCGAGGAGAGCTTTACAGAGATCAAGCGTTCTTCCGTAGGTCTGATGGTAGAGTGGCAGTCAGGTTTTGGCCCGATCAACCTGGTATTTGCCAAGGCGCTTAACCCTGAAGCCAATGACAGAACGGCAAAATTTGAGTTCTCTATGGGCTCAAAGTTCTAATGCTTGACACTACGCGTAAGCGTATGTCAAAATTAGGAATTAGGAATTAGGAATTAGGAATTCTATTTTATTCTATTCCCAGTGCTTTGTTCTTCGGTACTTTCTCTTTGTCATGGACAATGATCGCAAACGGGGCAGGCTTTTCGAGAGCCTTGATGCTCTCCTTGGCGAGATAGAGTGACTTGTCAGAGTAGATATGCAAGGTTTGATTGTGGTACTCAAAGGTGATCGAAGCGGCGTGTGAGGCCTCGTGAAGATAGATACTGAGGGTATAGATGAAGCTCAGCCATCTGAGTGTCTCTTTTGAGGGGAGCAGGGGCTTGTACTGATCATAGACGGGGCGGTAGATCAACTCTTTGCCGTGCATTCTCAGCAAAGAGGCGACCAGCAGCATCTGTTCATGCGTGAACTGATAATTGAGCTCCTGCATCGCTATATAAAAAGCATGCTGATGGGATTTGTAGATCGTCAGTGTCTTGCCGATATTGGAGAGTTTGAGTGCCCAGAGCAGTTCCGGCAGATAGGAGTCTGCGACTGCATGCGGCAGGGTATTAAAAAGCCTCTTTGCGAGGGTCAGCTTGACCTTCTTTTTCTTCTCCAGATTGATCTGCGGCTTGAAACGGTCGAGGATAGAGGTGATGCTTGGATTGATATGGGCAGGGAACTGATAGTGCTCATCTTTGAGCAAATGAGAGAGAAATACCCCCTCACGTACCCCGACAGAGCTAGTGATCACCTCTTTGGCACCGATATGTGCAAGGATCTCTTTCCAGATAAGCGTCCCCTCCCTGATCGTATCGAATCGCCCTTTTTTCAGTCCAAACGCTTTGAGACCCTTGGCGCTGCTTAGGGGGATAGCGTGTAGATAATCTCTATGTTCTTTGAGTTTGTATCTGAATGCATGAAGTTTGTCAAAAGGGTAAGCACTCTTTTTCATGATCCCCTTGCTGAGTGTTCTGGCTGTGCCGCCGATGCCTACTGCGATAGCACTCTGGAAGCTCTGGGGAAGGGACTGAAGCGCTTCGCGGACATACGCTGTAGCGAGACGGTAGCTTTCTTTGGGTGAATCGGCTTTGTCATAAAAGAGCTCTTTGAGCCGTACCGTCCCCAGATCAAGAGAGTAGCTTTTTATGATCTTGCCGTTGACGATCAGTGAAAGGTCGGAAGATCCGCCGCCGATATCGATGGTGATGGCACTCTCTATCGGGAGCAGGTTTTTGGCTGCAATGGCACCGAGTCTCGCCTCTTTCTCTCCGTCGATGATCTTGATGTCCAGCCCAAGCTCTTTTTTGATCCATTTGACAAAGAGTGCTCCGTTGGGTGCATCGCGCAGCGCGGAGGTAGCGACACAGACTGTCTTGTGTACCTGATACTTGTCGATCGTATGCAGAAAGGATTGCAACGCGAGGTAGGCACGCCGGATGCCTATAGGCTGAAGGTGTCCACCTTTTTCATAGGCACCTTCGCCGATACGTACTTTTGATTTTTGTTCACAGAGGAGATGAAAGCCGTAGCGGCTTGTTTTTTCGAAGATAACGAGTCTGGCAGAGTTGGAACCAATATCGATGATAGCGGTTCGTTTTGCCATAGCGGGTGCTAATACTCTTCCTGAAGTTTGTCAAATTTGAATTTGAGCTCTTCAACATTCTCTACATTGTCGGGATCGGGGATGATACAGTCTACCGGGCAGACAGCGATACACTGCGGCTCGTCAAAGTGTCCGACACACTCCGTACATCTGTCGGGATCTATGATATAGATCGGATCATTCTCTTCGATCGCTTCATTGGGGCACTCTTCTCTACATGCGTCACATGCTATACATTCATCAGTTATCATTAATGCCAAAATAGTATCCTTGTTTTGTATTATTCTTAGGAGTTATAACTCATCAAAGCTTATGCTTTATTTAAATAAGAACAAAAAGTTTATTTTGATTGGTTTTTTTGAGAGTGAGGAGCCTTCATGAAAGAAGACTCAGGAGACTTTCTTGGGGAAACAGAAGCGGTAGCCGCGTCTGCGGACGGTCTCTATAGTGGTGATATCCAGCGGCTTGTCCATCTTCTGTCTGATCTGGTTGATCGCTACTTCGATGACGTTGGGGGTAACCAGTTCGGGTTCTTCCCAGATCGCATCGAGCAGTTGCTCTTTGGAGACGATCTGGTCTTTGTGCATCGCCAGGTGAGTCAGTACCTCAAACGGCTTGCCTTTGAGCTCTATCTCTTCGCCCTGATAGATGATCTTCTCCTCTTCGGGGTTGATAATCAGCTCTTCGATCTCGATGATATTGGAGACACCAAAACGGAGTTTTGCTTCGATACGTACAAAAAGGATATCATAGTCAAGCGGCTTTCGGATAAAATCGTCGGCTCCGGCTTTGAGTGCAGCGATCTCACTCTCTTTGTCCTGACGTTCGGAGAGTACGATGACAGAGGTTTTGGGCGCCTCTTTTTTGATATCGGCAATCAGGTCGATACTCTGAGAGGCTTTGTGCCATCCAAGCAGTACAAGATCGTAGTTGCGTATGTCGAGGTAGTATTTGGCATCACCATGGTTCTCGGCGATATCTGCCTGGTAGTTATGGTCGACGAGTTTGTCATAAAGCGTTTTGCTCAATGTTGCTTCATCTTCGATGATCAGTACTCTCATGATGACGCCCCTTCTAAGTTTGATTTAATAATTATAGCATAAATCTGACGGTTTGGGAAAGTTTTTTTTAAGTTTGGTACTTCCATGTTTCGCTGATTGCTACAACGCACCCGGGGAGGATATCGGGTTTGGCTATTTTGAGTGTGAGCATCTTGATCTGGGGGAAGGTTTGGATCAGCAGCTCTTTGAGTCCGAGCAGTGCATCTTCAAGCAGTTCATAACGCTTGGTGCGCAGCTCATCCTTGATAAGAGCTACGATATCGGCATAGTCGATAAAATCGTTCTGGTGATACTCATATTCGGCGCTCAGGTCGATGATCACTTTTTGGGGGCGCTCTCTTTCGAAGTCGAGCAGTCCTATGATCGTATCAAAGGTGAGTGCCTCGATATGGATCTGCATCGCTATAGGGTTCCTTCCTCTTTCTTGAAAAGTCTGACGATGTTGGGGATATGCTTATAGAAGATCACAAATGCGATGATCCAGATAGGTGCATGCGAGTGAATGCCGGGCACCTCAGGATAGAGCAGGTATGAAGCGATGATAAAAGCGACCAGTCCTATCAGCGAAGAGAGCGAAGAGATCTTCAGCCCTTTGGCAGCACCAAGCCAGACTACGATAGCGATCAGCGCGGGAATGGGCATCAATACCAGCAGTACCCCAAAGCCAGTCGCTACCCCTTTGCCCCCTTCAAAACCGAGAAAAGGTGAAAAGCAGTGCCCCAATACCGCAAGTACCGCGATCGTCCACTGTACACTCTCCGGTGCACCCAGTAGCTTGGCGACAAGTATCACAATGATCCCTTTGACGGCATCCAAAAAGAGTGTCGCTGCACCAAGCTTTTTGGCGAGTGCGGGATCTTTCTCTTTGACGACTCTGAGTACGTTGGTCGCTCCGATATTGCCGCTGCCTGAGTGTTTAATATCCACACCGGCAAACTGTTTTGCCAGCAGATATCCGAAAGGAATCCCGGAGATAAGGTAGGCTGCGAGATAGAGAATGATGTTTTGGTTGAAAAAATCCATAATAGTTCCACAATTTTAAGATAGGCTCTTTATAAGCCAAAGTATGCAATTTTATCCGAATTTTGCTAAAATAGCCAGAATCTATAAGGATGACAGTATGAGTATTGATTATAAAGCAGAAATAGAGAGATTGAAAAAAGATCTGGATGTGACAGTGGTCGCACACTACTATCAGCGTGATGAAGTCTTTGAGATGGCGGATATCACGGGTGATTCGCTTGAGCTTGCCCGTAAATGCAAAGCGGATGAGAACCCATGGGTGGTCTTTTGCGGGGTAGGCTTCATGGGACAGAGCGTGAAGGTAATAGCACCTGAGAAACGTGTACTGATGCCCAAGATCGCCTGCTGCGCGATGGCACGGATGATCGACGGCAGCTACTTTGACGACAGTGTGAACTATATGGTCGAACACGGCATCGCCAAAGAGGATATTTTGCCTATTACCTACATCAACTCCGATGCCTCTGTCAAAGCAAAGGTAGGTGAGATGGGCGGCTATGTCTGCACCTCCTCCAATGCCTTCAAGATCATCGAGAAGGGGCTGGAGACCGGCAAGAAGATACTCTTTGTACCTGACCGCTGCCTGGGACAGAACTTCGCCATCAAGATGGGGTTGAAATCCTGTGTGATCGGAGAGGGGGAGTGTGATCCCAAAGAGGCGGATGTAATCTGCTTCAACGGTTTCTGCTCAGTCCATCAGCTCTTTACGGTGGATGACATTGAGTTCTACCGCAACAAATATCCGGGGATCAAGATCGCAGTCCATCCGGAGTGTGATCCCGCTGTGGTACAGGCGGCAGATTTTGCCGGCTCTACCTCACAGCTGATCAAGTATGTCAATGAGCTCGATCCTGAGCAGAAAGTCGCCATCGGTACAGAGTACAATCTGGTCAACCGTATGCGCCAGAAGAACACCTATGTCCTCTCATCAACCAAACCTGAGTGTCCGACGATGAACGAAACGACACTTGAAGATCTCTACAACACACTTAAGTCGATCGAGGATAACAAACCGATCAATGAGATCCATGTCGATGAGCATACCGTCAAGTATGCCAATCTCGCCCTCGAAAGAATGCTGGCGATTAAATAAATAGGATGTAGGATGCGTAATCATGCCAAAGCTCTTCGAAAATTACCGGCTTCATTCGATAGCTCTGGCAGTCGCGAACGCAAGCGCCCCTTTCAGGGGTTGGGCGCTCCTTTGTCGCCATCGAATGAAACCTCTGTGGCAATTATTCAGAGGGGTCAATATAAAAATTCTAAAAAGCAGAAAAGATGTTGAAAAAAAGATTTATCGAAGCAGTGGTCGCAGAGGATATCGGTCGTGGAGACCTCTTTGCCCGTATCAGTGAAGGGCAGCAGATCAGAGCCTATATCATCGCCAAGAGTGACGGTGTGTTCGGTGGAAGAGAGTATATCGATACGTTGGCAAAGATGTATGATCTCTCTTTGATCTGGGAGGTCAAGGATGGGGAACATTTCAAAGAAGGGAAGAAACTCCTCTTTGTCTCCGGCAATTCCAAAACGATCCTCTCTCTGGAGCGTTCTATCCTTGATATCGCACTCCATGCAAGTTCGATCGCCACACTTACATCCAAGTATGCAGAAGCGATCAAAGAGACAGGGGTCAAACTGCTCGATACCCGAAAGACACGTCCGCTGCTGCGGGAGTTTGAGAAGTATGCCGTGCGGTGCGGCGGTGGGATCAATCACCGTATGGGACTCGATGACTGCCTGATGCTCAAAGATACCCATCTCAAGACAATTGACGACCTTGATGCCTTTATGGCAGAAGTACGGCAAAAGATTCCTTTTACTGCCAAGGTAGAGATCGAGTGTGAAACGTTTGAGATGGCACAAAGGGCGATGAAGGCGGGAGCAGATATCGTCATGTGTGACAATATGTCTCTTGAAGAGACCAAGCAGGTTGTCGCCTATCGCGATGCACACTATCCGCATATCCTGCTTGAAGCCAGCGGCAATGTGACGCTTGAGACGATCGCGGATATCGCCGCTACCGGTGTCGATGCGATTAGTTCCGGTGCGATCATCCATCAAGCCAACTGGATAGACCTCTCTATGAAAGTCGAGTAAGTATGGACAGCATGACCGAGATACAATACCCTATCAAGGCATTGTCGGACTATCTTACACGTTTTGATGCGGTAACGATACTGACACATATCAACCCGGATGCGGATACACTCGGTACGGGACTTGGGATCTACAATCTTCTCAAAACAGAGCCCAACAGACGGGTTGAGATCGTCAATGTCTCTGCGGATCTGCCAAACTATCTTGATTTTCTTCCTGGATTTGGGCGGATCAAAAAGCATGCTGACTTCGAGGAGAGTCTGATTATCAGTTGTGACTGCGGCAGTGCAGCGCGACTGGGGGTGGATATCAGCGGCA
>WFYB01000161.1 GCA_015490315.1 Sulfurovum sp.
CAGACTGGTTCTCATGCCCTGCCCTACCGTCACTGAGTATCAACATACGTTCACTCATCGCCGCCACCTGTTGTGCATCCAGAACCACTGCTCAGGATATGCTCTCACGATCTTTTCGATCGCATCAGAATAGCGCTGCGTCATCGCCACAAGTTTTTGCTCATTCTCTGCTATCTCTTCTGCAGTATAGTCGATCGGCTCTTCTATGATCATCTTGTATTTGCCATCCTCTTCTCTGGCTATAAAGATAGGGACAACCAGGGGATCGAACTTCGCTTTCAGCATAGCCACCGAGAGAGTTGTTTCAGCAGGATGCCCGAAAAAATCGACTTTAGCACTGTTGAGATGCCCCGATTTTTGATCGATAAGCAAACCGACATTGCGCCCTTTTTTGAGTGCTTTTGCCATGGCAAGCATCGCTTTGTCCTTAGAGACGGCTTCATTGCCATACTTTTCTCTGAAAGGTATGGTAATGTTCCTGTCGATCAGTTTGTTATTGCCCTCTCTGCCGATCGCAAGCATCGGCAACCCGTGTTTCGCGAGGAAATGCGCAGCAAGCTCCCAATTGGAAAAATGTGCCGTCACCACAATGATCCCGTGTTCACTGCGTTTCCGGATCGCTTGAAGTTTTTCTATCGCTTCCTCTTTGTTGCTTATCATCGCATCAATATCCAGACGCCCTACATACATCAACAGTATCTCTGCTACTGTCCTGGAGAGTGCATCATAGACCTCTTTGGAGAGTGCTACGATCTGCAGATCTGTTTTTTCGGGGAACGCCATAGAGAGATTTTGTACCGTTAGCTCACGCCGCTTTCTGTCTATGTAGTAAAAGCTGCGGGATATACCCTTCATCAGCCCATAGATCAGCGGACGCGGCATTACCTTTGCCAATGTCAGTAAAGATTTGATCGATAGATACTCTATTTTTTCTCTCACCCGTCCGCCTGTGCCTGATTATTGATTGTTTTATTTTACCCAAATAGACTAAATCATATACCTTCCAAACAACCCTTTTCAATTTAATTTGCTATAATCACGATGATTAAACAGCAAAGGACATCTCTCACGTGATAGGAATCGTCGACTACAATATGGGCAATCTTGCCTCCGTCATCAACGCCTTTGAAAAATTGGGTGCCGATGTCAGACTCGAATCCGACCCCGATAGGCTGCAGCAGTATGAGAAGCTCATCCTCCCAGGCGTTGGTGCCTTCGCAGATGCGATGGATCACCTCAAAAGCAACGGGATGGATGAAGCGGTCAAAGCCTTTGCCAAAAGTGATAAACCCCTACTTGGCATCTGTCTGGGCATGCAGCTGCTTTTTGAGAGCAGCGAAGAGTTCGGCACACACAAGGGGCTGGGGCTCATCCCCGGCAAAGTGGTAGCCTTTGATGAGCGCCGTTTTGATCATCCTCTGAAAGTGCCGCATATGGGATGGAATGAACTCTTTATCCAAACCTCAACGCTCAACGCTCAACGCTCAACGCTTTTTGAAGGACTGCCAAACGATTTCTATCTCTATTTTGTCCACTCCTACCATGCAGTATGTGACGATGCCTATGCCATCGGCAAAACACACTACGGCTATGAGTTTGTCAGCGCCGTACAAAACGGCAACATCTACGGCATCCAGCCCCACCCTGAAAAGAGCCATGAAAATGGTCTAAAGATCATCGAAAATTTCACAAAATTATAAATGGTGCGTGATGACGCACCCTACAAAGGACACAAAATGCAAATATTCATCATAAAAGCATCGCAACGCGAGGCATACCACAACTCCTACCTCCTAACTCCTACCTCCTCACTTTGTCATAGGAGCATCCTATGACAATCCTACCCGCAATCGACCTCAAAGACGGCAAAGCCGTCAGACTCTCCAAAGGTCTGATGGACTCAGCCAAGATCTACAGTGACGAACCGTGGCAGGTTGCCAAGCGCTTCGAGGAACTCGGCAGCCAATGGGTACATCTGGTCGACCTCAACGGTGCCTTTGCCGGAAAACCGGAAAACCTTGAACAGATTAAAAAGATCCGCCAAAACTGTAACCTCAAACTCGAACTTGGCGGCGGTATCCGTGATGAAGAGACCATCAAAATGTATCTTGACCTCGGTATCGACCGGCTTATTCTCGGCTCCGTAGCGGTAAGAGACCCGGAATTTGTCAAAGCGATGGCTGCGAAGTACCCCATCGTTGTCGGTATCGATGCGATCGACGGTATGGTGGCAGTCGAAGGGTGGGCAGAGACTTCAGATATGAAAGCCACGGATCTTGCCAAAAAGTTCGCAGCCTGCGGTGTGGAGGCGATCATCTGCACCGATGTCGGACGTGACGGTATGATGACTGGCGTCAACATCGACTTTACCCTCTCTATCAAAGAGGCTTCCGGGCTTGAGACAATCGCCAGCGGCGGTCTGAAGGATATGAACGATATCAAGGCACTGATCGATGCGGGTATCGACGGTACCATCGTTGGCAAAGCCTTCTATGAGGGTACCCTCGACCTTGAAGAGGCATTCAAAGCTGCCCAAGAGGCATCTATCAGCAGAGATCCTGCGCAAAAAGGTTCCAAATGAAAGCAACCTACCATGAACTCACCGTCACGCTCAATGACGATCTCGTAGAGTTTGTTGCCGACTTCATCGCCAATATCGCCGGAGACGGTGTAGAGCTTGGCGAAGGCAAGATCATAGTACGCAGCGAAAACGATTTAACATTCGTTAAAGATGCCCTGGTATCTTTGGAGGGTACCTTGGGTGATGCTTTTCAGATGCATTACCAACTCGAAGAGAAAGAGAATCAGGACTGGATCAAAA